>JAHDCJ010000151.1:3100-9125 GCA_020629935.1 Saprospiraceae bacterium
AACAAATCTGGAAACAATTGATTTTCCGGATTTGCTGCATTGAGTAGTAACCATTGATGCCTATGACAAGGTTTCTCCTGATCTTTCAGTTTGTCCATAGTCGTTTATACGAAAAAACTTCAAAATTGATTTAAAATAAAAAAATAAGCGTTTTTACTTAAGCCGCTTTCTTATTTAATCGGTCCACACGCATAGAGTGTGAACGATATTTTGGGATAAAAATAGATAAAATATAGGTTCTAACTAGATACCAAATCAAATTCTTTTCATTTAAAGAATCATCTATTTTATGGGCTACTTTAGCATGCTTTTCTTTTAGTTTACTCCAATGTACCCCAGGAGTATGGTGATGTGCAGTATGAAAGCCATTATTTAATAAAATAAAGTTCATCATCCAACCGGTGAAATTTCTAGAATTATTCCACTCAGATTCTTCGTCTGTATGTACGTGTTGTAAATAATTAAAAACTAAGACCGTATTCAAAGCTACTTGTTGTGGAATAACCACATAACCTAAAGCTTTTCTCCAATCAAGAATTAAAAAAGCCCCTACATAAAGGACTAAACTAATAATTTGAAGAAGATGAAAAAAGAACTTTCGTTTATTATTTTTATAGGTATTCACCAAATAAGATCCGACAGGACCTTGCTGAAAATAACCACTCACCGCAGGATAACTAAGGATAGTACCTAAATTATTCTTTTCTGAATATCGGTACGTTCGGGTGTAATCTGGTTCTTTATTAACATGCACATGATGATTGGTATTATGTGTAGGTATCCAAGCAAACACAGGAAAACCATATAAAACCGTAATTACATTATCAGTCACAATATTTAGCCATTTATTTTTCCAAATATTGAGGTGTTGATGATTATGCGCTATCACAGAAACGGTAATCGCCATTAGTATTTGGAATGAGTAGACTAAAATAAAAAGTCCCATTGACATTTCAGCACCATAATTCCACAATACATACAAGGTGGCTAAACAGATGATTAAAAATGCAATTGACCGAATATCAGCAGTATAACGTAACATAACTTAGTTTTTGGTTTAAACGAATGCTTTTCTTCGCTCAAAAATACCAAATTAAAGTAAGAAAACGGTTTGCCAATGTAAAATTAATGCCAAATTCATGAATCTTACTCTAATAATACCTTTGTTTGGGTTAATCAAGAAATTTGCAGACTTTCATTTACATAATGCTTTTATCTTATTCTTTTTCAAATGAAAAATAAAAAGATACCTTTGCTTCTTTCGGCACGATGTCTGCTTTATCATTGATAGTACATTTCTATACAGATCAACTTTACATGAAAAAACTATTCATTTTTCTTATTACCATTAGCTTTGTTTATCAATCCGAAGCTCAAAATTTTCTAGATTTAGATTTCAAAAAATCAGAACCACAAACTGATTTTTCAATCATTGAAAATTACATTCAAGAAGACAGTTCCACTTCCGCTGGATATTTGTCTTATCAGCAATTTTACAATAAAAAAGGAAAAGCATTTTTAGAATTAAAATTCTCTCCAGAAGGAGATACCCTTTCAAGAATTGAATTCTTTTATCCATCGGAGACCAAAGAAGTCAAATTATTTTATGAAGGAAATTTTGTAGATAGCTCTATTGAGGTCTATACTCAAACAGGATATTTAATAAAAGAACAATGGCATTGGGAAGAATCTAAAGAAAAGAGTAGCACTTTAATTAGTTACAACAAAGATAACCAGCCGATAAAAATTCAAAATTTTTATGATTTTGGTGCTCCGTATGATTCTTTGATTTATGAAAAGAAGAAATTGGTGGAAGTACAACAATTCTTTGAAAACTTGCCGGAGGAAGTACCCGTTATTACTACATATACCTACAACAAAAAGGGATACATTGTTGAAGCATTAGTGAAAAATACAGATGGAAAAACAAAACAAAAAACCAGCTATACTTATAAAGATGGTTTGTCAAAACCAATAAAAAAAGTTCAAGAAACCTTTGACTATTATAATATCAACCAAAGTTCTTCTTGGATTTCTGATTATACCTATCATAAAAACGATGAAATAGCCAGCATCATAAGCAAATTTTATAAAAATGATTCCTTGAACAAAACGATAAAGCATTATTTAAATAAAAAAGGCTATAACTATAAATCAGAATTCAGTTATGAAGATAAAGACGCAAGCGTAATAACCACAAGAAAATTTATTAAATAATTATTTCAGAAAAAATCCTTTTGTTTGTAGTAAACATCCTTATTATCAGTGCAATAAATAATGCGTAATTACTAAACTAGTATTTATTATTTATTTGAAAAGATAAACTTTTAAAAAAGGTAGTTTACAAAGTTCTAACATTCAATAATAAGCCTTATCTTTATTCCAGAATTGACCGTAGTTGAAAGAATTTGGAATAATGGACCTCGAAAAATTAGAAAAGGAACAAATCAAACTCGCCCTAGAAGTCAAAATTCCAAAATCAGGAAAAGGCTTTAGTCCCAATAAGGATACCCTTATTTGTAGTTTGGATGTTCAATATGAAGGAGATGTTGCCTATGTTGCAGGTGATGTGAGAACCTATAAAGGTAAATCCAAATCTGTCTTTGTAAAAAAATACCAAGCTACGGTAGATTATGTCCCTGGTTTTTTCTCTTTTCGAGAAGGTCCTATCTTACTTCAATTTATCAAAGATCTGAAAAAGAAAGAAAAAATCAATCCAGATTTATTTATAGTTGACGGTCATGGAACAGCGCATCCAAGACAATTTGGAGTAGCTTGTTGGCTTGGGGTAGAATTAGATAAACCTGTCATTGGTGTAGCTAAGCGGCCCTTAGTAAAATTACCATTAAAACTAGCCAATGAGAAAAATGCGACCTTTAAGCTAGTTAACAAAAAAGAATTTATTGGATATGCCTTTCGCTCACAAGAAGGAATTAAGCCCATTTTTGTTAGCGCAGGAAATTTAATAAGCCAAGATGCAGCAATAAAAATCATTAAAAACCTCAGTGGTCAATTTCGAATCATTAAACCTATTCGTGTAGCAGATCACAATGCCAGACTTTTTTCAAGAGGAGAAGAAGGAACCTATAAAATCATAAAATAATCGCTTACATAAGGATAAAGATAAGTCTTATGCTTAAGCATTTGTAGGCTCTAAAAACTGAATTACAAATTCAAATTCCTTTTTAAACTTATCAATGGCAAGCTCTTTTTCTGCCTCAGTCCAATTCAAAAGATCAGCCATAAAATCAGCCATTTGTAGATAATCTTTCCCCAATTGATCCCTTTCAAAATACAACCTACCCGTTCTTCGAATTACAAAATCACAAAGGTTATGGCAAGACTCAAAATGAATTCCATACCATATTTCTGCTTTCAATAAACGATAATAAGGATCTTGGATATCTCCATAATATTCAAAAGCTTTTCCAATGATAAGATCTGTATTTCTTCCATATTTATACACCAAAGACTCCACTTGGAAAGGAGTAGCCTGAATTTGAGATGACTCCCCGATCACTTGGGTAATATATGTCTTTAATGCATCTGATGATTCAAAGTCGCCTCCACTTAGTTTCAAGTGCTTTGTCTGGCATTTAGGTAATTTATGATAAATAGGATCGATTGTTTTTAATTTAGAAACAACCACATCCATAATTCGCTCAGCCATTTTACGATATCCAGTCAATTTCCCTCCAGCAATCGAAATCAATCCATTTTTAGAATAAAATATTTCATCTTTTCGACTCAATTCTGATGGGTCTTTTCCATCTTCATGAATTAAAGGACGTAAACCTGACCAGGAAGAACGTACATCATTAGGTTTTAAATTTACCGAAGGAAACATCGCATTCGCAGCTTTTAATACATAATCCACATCCTCCAAAGTAACTCCAGGCTCATCTATATTTTCTCTATAAAAAGTATCGGTAGTTCCTATGTAAGTGATCTTCCCTCTAGGAATTGCAAAAACCATTCGGTTATCTTCCATTACATCAAAATAAACGGCTTGTTTAACGGGCAATCGATCATGGTTCACCACAATATGAACACCTTTAGTTAAATGCAAACGCTTGCCTTTCACCTCTTCATCAAAACTTCGAATTTTGTCCACCCAAGGCCCTGTGGAATTAACGACCACTTGAGATTTTACTTGAAAAGAATTATTCGTCATTCGATCAAGAAATTTAACCCCATGAATTTGAGACTGATCATCATAGAGAAAAGATTGAACTTCAGTATAATTCAAACAAACCGCCCCCATTTCTACCGCTTTCTTGATGACTTCAATACAAAGACGAGCATCATCTGTACGATACTCATAGTATAAACCACCACCTTTTAAAATGTCGGTTCGCACTAAAGGTTCCTCCTTTAAGACTTCTTCAGGGCTAAGCATTTGACGTTGTTCTTCCTTTTCTACTCCAGCCAATTTATCATACACCCAAAGCCCAAGAGAACTCATAAATTTACCCAAAGATCCACCTTCAATAATAGGCAAAATCATTCGTTCAGGAATAACCACATGCCGAGCATTTTGATGTACAATCGCACGCTCCTTCCCTACTTCTCTAACTAAATTAATTTCCAATTGTTTGAGATATCGAAGTCCCCCATGAATCAATTTCGTCGATCGACTACTCGTTCCCCACGCAAAATCTTCTTTCTCCAATAATAAAGGTTTTAATCCTCTACTTACGGCATCCAAAGCAATACCAGCCCCAGTAATACCTCCACCAACAATAATAAGATCAAATTTTTCATCTGCTAATCGATTCAGATAAGTGGCTCGCTCAATAGCAGAAAACAGACTAGATTCCATGGCACAAAATTACAACTTTTATCCTTAAGATGCATAAAAAAAGCGCAGTATTAAAAAAATACTGCGCAGTACATTATGCTTGTCTTTATATGAAGTTTTTACTCATAAAAACTTCTTCTAATACCTTTATTTTAATTCAAACGTGTTTTTACCTGCGAGATAGCCTTTATTATAAACTTCTACATTATAAACACCTGCAGTTAAATCTACATCCCCAATATCCCAATTTAAGCAAAGATCTTCCGCCATATTTACATAATTGATTGTTTTCGCTTTGGTATAACGGATAGTTTCGCCTGAATCTTCATTCATAAAACTTCCAGAACCTTGCGAATCCACTGCAATAGTTTCTCCTCTTGGGTTAATAATTCGCATATGCAAAGTATTTTCACCAGTAGGTGTAATTTTATTTTCGATCACTTGAAAACAAACCTTTAATCGATCTGCTGCTTTCGCTTTTTTAACTTCTTTTTCCACTGTGCCCCCCTTTAACTTAAAGGCCTTTGCTGTAATGTAATTTGCTTTTAATAATTGCCCTATAGCCACTTTAGAAGAAAGTACTTTTTTCTCTGATTCTAAATCTTCCTTCTCTCTAGAAAGTACCGCTTTTTCTTCTTCTTTTGTTTCTATTACAGTTTCCAAACCCGCTTTTTCTTCCTTCAATGTAACCGTCTCGGCAGTAAGCGTAGAATTTTGGGCTTTCAATTGATCAATTTCTGCCACATAACCCGATATTTGAGCTTGAAATCCTGAAATCATTTGTTGAGCATCTGCTAGTTCTTGAGCAGAAAGATCCCCTCTACTAATTAGTCGATTAATTTTAGACTTTTCCTTACGTAAAGCCTCTTTTTGTTCCTCAATACGATCATAAAGCTCATCATTCTCATCTTTCAATTCATCAAGTTGAGCCATAGCTGTATTGTATTTCTCATCTAACTCTACCCGTAATGCTTCCGTTTCTGATAGCTCCTGTTGGGTTTCTTCAATGACTTTCTTTTTATTAAACTTATCAACCAATAGCCAGATATTAACGCCAATGACTAAAGCCAATAAAATACCTAGAACAATAGGCAAGGTTTTGTTAGAATTACTCATAATTCACAGTAGATTTTAAGATTAGGTTTATTTTTAAAGTGACCGAAAGTTAACATATTGTTTAATTAGATAATAGCATTATTAAATATTTTTTATGAATATGTACTA
>JAHDCJ010000032.1:0-37788 GCA_020629935.1 Saprospiraceae bacterium
GAAAAATTAAATTCCCAATACGCATAGTTGCTGGAGGATTGTTAAAACCAAAATCAATAGTTAGATTGGAATTGGCATAATTATCTCCGTCATTGGTAGGCTCTCCATTTTCGGTTAAGGTAACTAAACCGCTAATGACTCCAAATTGAGCGGAGGCTTGGGTGTCTGTACCGTGATCTTGTTCGTTCAGATCACTATTACCTCCAACCATACCCGTGCTATTGCGCATGCCAAAAAGCGATTTACTACTTTGGAAATTATCAGGTTGGATAACAACGAAATAATTGTCAGGAGGAAGGTTCTCAAATTTATACCCACCCGATGAATTACTAACGGTTTCCATTACCCAGTAATCGTCACCAGAATTATAAATTCCATCTCCATTGTCTACATAAAGAGCAATTTGTACATTTTCTATTCCAGTTTCTGCGCCATTAAAAATGCCGTCGTTATTGGTGTCCTCCCACACTAAATTTCCAATGATCATATTCCCTGTTGGTCCAATATCGCATGAGGTTGTTTTCCCATGAATTTCCATAATGATGAAGTCCGTCGATCCATTACTTGGGAAAATAATATCTCCTGAAGGATAGGTAGCTGTTAATGAATGCGTACCTCCTAAAAAGAAATTGCCATTAGGTAATTCTTGTATAAATTGAGGGTCTTCTGTAGATTGACCACCAATTGTACTATCCCAAAGAATATTTCCAGAGTTATCTATTTTTACAATCCAAAAATCATAACCTCCGATAGGCGGTTCCGTTTTTTGACCACCCGCTCCTGAGGTACTAGACATGGCTAGGATAACATTCCCATCTTTAGTATTTGCAGGATAAACTAGATGTTCTATTCCAGCTCCACCATAAGATTTTTCCCAGACGAATGTTCCAGTAGAGTTTATTTTCACTAGCCATACATCCAAAGTTCCGCTGGTGGCGACCGACTTATCTCCATCTGCTGGAGAGGCAGAAGTCCCTGCCAAAATGAAACCACCATCTGCAGTTTCAAGAATATTTTGACAATGATCTTCTCCAGAACCACCGAATCCTGCATCCCAAAGTACAGTACCTGTTGAGTTTGTTTTTACAGCCCAATAATCATAGCTACCTTGTCTTTCCATTGTTTTATCTCCGCCAATACCAGATAGTGAACGACCAGCGATTAAATAACCACCATCAGAGGTTTCGATTAATGCAGAGGCATAATCTGAAGAAATACCACCTATAGAGTTTTGCCAGACAATCGTTCCCGCACTATTTATTTTCATTAACCAAAAATCTGAAAGACCCTTGGTAGCTACTGTTTTGTCGTTATCTATTCCCGCTGCGGTACTAGTCAGCATAATTAATCCCCCATCATTCGTAGGGACTGCAGAAACGCTCTCTTTTAATGAGTATAAGATATCACTTTCTGTTGTCCCTATAGCGTTTTCCCATATTATGGTACCTGTATTACTTAATTTAACTACCCATACATCTGTACTTCCCATATTGGCTTCTGATTTATCTCCTCCAATTCCTGAAGAGGAACCACCTACTACATAGTAATTTCCATCAGAAGATTCGATAACATCAAATGCTCGATCTGAATCGGTTCCCCCAATGGTATTTTCCCATTCAATTTGTTTATCAATACCTACTTTTATTACCCAATAATCAAAAGAACCTATTGAGTTTTCAGATTTATCACCTGAGATGCTTGATAAAGACCATCCAGTCATAATATAACCTCCATCTGAAGTGGGGTAAAATGATTCGGGTTGTTCATTACTATCTCCACCATATACATGATGAGATCGGGGTTCTCCAAGCACTGCATTACAGTTGTAGAATCCAAAGTCTATGGAGAAATTGGTATTATTATCTGTGTCGCCATCATTTATTGGTTCGGTATTAAGAGCAAGCGTTATTGGATGAGCAACCACACTATATCCACTGCCTGTTCCATCATTAACCTGATCTATATCATCATCAGGATCTACTGCCGTATTTCCTCTGGTTAATGCATAATCTTTAAGCGCACCATCATTTATATCAAAATTTTGGGCACTAACTGCTACAATATACTCACCAGCTAATAATCCAGTAAAGGTATAGTTTCCACTAGCATCTGTTTTTGTAATATCAAGTAGTAAATCTCCAGCGTTAAAAGATCCAGAAAGGTCGGTGTCTTCGTATAATTCCATGATGACATCAGGTAAACCTATTTCTCCGTCTAAAACTCTATATTCTCCATTTTCTACATAATCTTCGAAAACTAAATTTCCAATACTCATCGATGGTTGAGAATAAAAGCCAAAATCTAAAGTTAAATTCCCTTTATCATCATCTCCATCTGTAATGGGTTCTGTGCCTTCAGCTAAACCTAAAATGGTACTATGTACACCCGTTATTTTATATGTATTCGATACAATTCCATGATGCTGATTGTCTATATTGTCATTGGCACTAATTGATAATCCAGTCGAAGGAAAGAGGCCATCTAATGCGCCACCACTTCTGAAATTTTCAGGATCAATACAAATAAAATAATCTCCATCAACTACAGATTCAAAGTAGTAAGCTCCATCCGCATCTGTTATTTTTTGTCCGAAAAGACCATCTCCACTAATAGGATCTGGATTAAAAATTCCATCTCCATCATCTCTAAACAAGGAAACTTTGACATTGGGAATTCCTAATTCCCCACCATCACGTATACCATTATTATCCAAATCATTCCAAACGAGATTTCCTATTCTTCCTTCTCCTCGATCACAAACGGTAGATCCTATGATGGCTAAATCATCAAATCTAAAAAATGGATGTCCAAAACCATTATTCCAAAATCGGATTTCTATTGTTATTGTTTTACCTGCCCATTCTAAAGTATTTACTCCTGTAAATGGTACAAAAAATTGATTCCAAGTTAGTTCGTTTTTTAATACATCGCTTGCGAAAATCTCTGGACCATAAAGATCTCCTTCATGAACCACGACTCGATATTCTGCAATCGAATTCATTTGGAATAACCCACTCATATTGACTTGCCCAGCTTCAAAGTAGAATCCTTCGATAGCTGCTTCAGCAAAAGAACTGAATACAAAAGTCAGGGATAAATTATCGAGTATAGTGCTCCCGTTATTATAAATAATGCTGGGCTCCTCAGTTGTACTTATTTGTGGAAAACATCGGGCATTAAGTCCTCCTGGATCGAAGCTTGTATCTTCAACAGAGGCCCCTGTACTTTCGACATTAACTACAGGAACTTTAGGGTCGGGACCACCTACACTAGGCACAGTCATTCCTGCAAATGTTAAACAGGGTTGAGTGGCTATATTTCGATACAAGCCATCATTTAGTCCTTCTTCAAAAGTGTGTGCATAAATAAAAGTGCTTTTGTAAAATGCATTTTGTGCGAACATAGGAGCGCATAGCATGCCTAAAAAACATGCGAGTAGAAAGTTCTTCATTGATTTTTTTTTTCCTGATTTGTTCAATCAGTAGCCTTTTAAATGAAGGGTGAAAAAGTGGAAGAAAAGGCTTAAGGTAGAAGTAGTTGCTATTGATTTAGTAGTAATCAATGATGATTTAGTTGCATAGGGCTTTGTGATTTTTTTATTCTATATATAACCTAATTTCATGTGAGTTGTTAGTCACCTATAAAGGGTACTTGGCTTAGGTGCTTGGAAGAAGTGACGAAGGAACTGTGCGTAGCACCGAGCGAATAGCGAAGTCTGGAAAGGACCGACCTGCAAGGTAAGCCCCAAATGTGTTTTTTTTATTTCGAAAAAGACAAAAAAAAAGCCAGCAAAATGCTGGCTCTATTTTCTAAATCAATGAATGTAGATTAGTTTAACAATTCGTAGATACCTGCGATACCTTGACCACCACCAACGCATGCGGTAACCATTCCATATTTCTGTCCACGTCTTCTCATTTCATTGAAAAGTTGAGTAGAAAGTTTGGCACCTGTACAACCTAGAGGATGACCTAAAGCGATGGCTCCTCCGTTAGGATTCACGATGTCAGGATTCAATCCTGCTTCTTGAATAACGGCTAATGATTGCGCAGCGAATGCTTCATTCAATTCGATTTGATCGATATCATTAAGTTTCAATCCTGCTTGATCTAATGCTTTTGGAATTGCTGCACAAGGCCCAATTCCCATGATGATTGGCTCTACACCAGCAACCGCACAAGAGACCATTCTTGCAATAGGTTCAAGATTAAGTTCCTTAACCATACGTTCACTCATTACTAAAACAAATGCTGCTCCATCAGAAGTTTGTGAAGAGTTACCTGCGGTTACACTTCCTCCTTGGGCAAATACGGGTCGTAAACCAGCCAATGCTTCTACGGTGGTAGATCGTCTAACTCCTTCATCCATAGCTACGGTATATTCCTTTTCTGCTCGTTTTTGACCATCGAAATATACTTCTTTTACATCGATAGGAACGATTTGATCATTGAAATATCCTTCGTCAATTGCTTTCGCTGCTTTTACATGCGAGTTATAAGCGAACTCATCTTGAGCTTCTCTAGAGATATTAAATTTATTAGCTACTGCTTCGGCAGTGAGTCCCATCCCAACAATGTAATCAGGATTGCTAGCCGCTACGTTGTAGTTTGGTGCTAATTTATATCCTGTCATAGGGATCATGCTCATACTTTCTGCGCCACCTGCGATATAAACTTCACCCATGCCTGCTTTGATTTTAGCTACAGCAATAGAAATGGTTTCTAGGCCAGAGGCACAGTATCTATTTACGGTCATTCCCGGTACTGGCTTACCAATTGATTGCAAGGCAATTTGACGACCAATTTGTAATCCTTGTTCGCCTTCAGGATTTGCACATCCTACAATAATATCATCCACTAAATGTGGGTCAAAATTAGGAACTTGTG
This sequence comes from Saprospiraceae bacterium, assembly GCA_020629935.1. Classification (GTDB taxonomy): domain Bacteria; phylum Bacteroidota; class Bacteroidia; order Chitinophagales; family Saprospiraceae; genus JAHDCJ01. Next base: position 4,887 of record JAHDCJ010000032.1, read on the forward strand.
CCATCATGTGATTGATAACCGCAGCACCTAAATCATCTGCACGGGTAAAACGAAACCCTCCTTTTTTGGCTCGGCCAACAGCCGTTCGATATGCTTTAACAATATATGCTTCCATTTTGATTGTTTTTTAATTTTAAAAAATCTGATTTAAGCGTTACCTTAAATTAGAACAAATTTAGTTACGTAAAGGTTTGTTAAATTGTAGCATGTGTTGGATACGCTCTAAGGTTTTTTGTTCACCCAATAAGCTAAGGAAAGCTTCTCTTTCCAAATCCAATAAATACTGTTCTGTTACTTTTGTAGGAGCAGAAAGATCACCACCACATAAAATGAATGCGGTTTTCTTCGCTACTTTTACATCATGAGCAGAAGCATATTTTCCAAACTCTAAACTACTAGCGGCGGTGTATAACGCGCCTAAACCTGTACGACCTAAAGCCAAAATATCATTGCGTTGTATCGGTTGCGTATATCCATCCGCCATTTCTAATACGGCTTTTTTCGCTTCCGCAATATTTCTAGAAGTATTCATTACCACTTCATCCACACCTGCTCTTAATAGGTTGTGCTGGTAAGCTTGTTTAGCTGAAGTAGCTACGGTAGCTGTGGCAATGGCTTTGAATGTTTCGATTAATGAAGGAATGTGTACATCACCCACACCAAACTTATCAGACATACGTAAAGCCAATTCTTTGGTTCCTCCACCCGCAGGAACTAAACCAACACCTGCTTCAACCAAACCAATATAGGTTTCAGCTGCGGCCATTACTTTATCACAGTGCATTGCTGTTTCACATCCACCTCCAAAGGTGAACCCTTGGGTAGCAGCGACTACAGGAATTGCCGAATATCGACAACGCATAGTCGTATTTTGGAAGGCTTGGACTGCAAAGTTCAATTCATCCCATTCTTGTTGGAACGCAAGCATACCAATCATGGCAATATTTGCACCTACAGAGAAGTTTGGCGCATTATTACCAATAACTACTCCTTTCCATCCTTCTTGTTCTGCGATTTCTATAGAACGATTAATACCTTCTAAAATCTCTCCACCAATCGCGTTCATTTTAGTATGGAATTCTAATCCCATAACTCCATCACCAAGATCGTGTGCGGTTAAACCAGAATTTTTGAATACTGGAGTTTTCGTTCTGTAATTATCTAAAAGAATAAATTCATCGGCTCCTGGAACAGGTTGGTATGATTTAGATCCAATATGATAAAAAAGTGTTTTCCCATTTTCTGATTTGTAGAAAGAAGTATGCCCCGCAGCAATAAAATCTTTAACCCAATCACCAATAGGTAGACCCGCAGCTTCTGCTTGTTTAACGCCTTCTTCTACACCAATCATATCCCAATATTCGAATGGTCCAACGTCCCAAGCAAATCCTGCACGAAGTGCGTGATCGATGCTATAAAGATCATCAGAGATTTCTGGAATTCGATTAGATACATAAGAGAATAGCCCAGTTAAAGATTGACGAACGAGTTGTCCTCCTTTATCTTCATGCTTATACATCAAACGTACACGATCAGCTAATTTATCTAAATTTTTAGCTGCGCCAATACTATCTAGACGTACTTTTCGTTTTTCAACATATTCTAAAGTCTCTAAATCTAAAGCAAAAACTTTTCTACCTTCTGCGCTACGTTCAGTGCGGTAAAATCCTTTTTTAGATTTGTTTCCATACCATTTGTTGTCTAATAAATGTTGGAAATAAGGAAGCACCTTGAATGTAGAAGCTTGTTCATCATTTGGACAATTTTCTTTGATGCCCATAATTACTTTAGCTGAAGTATCATGCCCTACTAAATCACCTAAACGGAAAGTTCCTGTTTTTGGTCGACCGATTAAAGGCCCAGTTAATTTATCTACTTCTTCAATAGTAAGTCCTAACTCAGGTGTTAGTTGAAAAACTTTAGCCATTGCATAAACACCTACTCGGTTAGCGATAAAGGCAGGCGTATCTTTACAAAGTACAGTTTGTTTTCCTAAATTTTTATCTCCAAATTCCATCAAGAAATCAATAACTGCTTGATCTGTTTTAGGTGTAGGAATAATTTCTAAAAGGCGAAGGTATCGAGGAGGATTAAAAAAGTGGGTGCCACAGAAGTGTTTTACAAAGTCATCACTACGACCGTCAATCATTAGATGGATAGGGATTCCAGAAGTATTAGAAGTAACTAAAGAACCAGCTTTACGGAATTTATCTACTTTCTCAAATACTTGTTTTTTGATATCAAGACGTTCAATAACGACTTCAATGATCCAATCACAATCACTGATTTTTTCAAAATCATCATCAAAATTACCTGTGGTAATTCGGCTTGCATATTTGGTATCGTAGAATCCATTTAATTTTTTGGCTTTAACCGCAGCAGTAAAGGCTTTGTTGACTAAGCTATTTCGCATAGCTTGATCTTTCTTTTGCTCATCGGTAAGATTAAAAGGTACGATGTCTAATAATAAAACTTCCAATCCTGCATTCGCGAAGTGGGCGGCAATACCAGAACCCATTACTCCAGAACCTAGGACGGCTACTTTTTTAATTTTTCTGCTCATTGTAATTGCAGTATTTTTTATGGTTATAAAAAGTTGGTTTGAAACATAAGACATTATAACAGTCAAATCCCTGTTGTTGTTCAACAAGGCTTGTATAAAATCAGGCACGAAGGTACGTTTTTTTGAGCTAAATTAAGAATGAATAATATAGTCTAATGTCTAATTTTAGTGTTAATATTTTGGATAAAATCAGTTAAAAGAATAAAAAACTTGATTCTTAAGTTTTTTAATCGTAATATTGCGATTAGATAAAAGAAAGACTTATGGGAAGTAGTAAGAATGATTTATTTACAAGCGAACAAAATCGGATTGCCGAATTAGCAAAGGCTTTGGGGCATCCAGCACGTATTGCCATTTTAGAATATGTAATTCGGAAAAATGCATGTGTATGTGGAGATATTGTAGATGAATTACCTTTATCTCAATCAACGATTTCTCAACATTTGAAAGCCTTAAAAATGGCTGGTATTTTGCAAGGCAATGTAGAAGGTGCAAAAATATGTTATTGTATAAATCCCAAAGTTTGGACTGAATTGAATACCCTGATGAGTCATTTTTTTAAGACCTATACGAATTGTTGTTAATGCGTATGGGAACAATGAATTAACTATTTTTTTTCTTAATCATATCGTAATATTACGATGAAAATTAAATTTATGAAAACGAAAGAATTTTTAGCATTACTTGAAGCACATCCTACAAAAGTATTGAGTTTTAATTTTAGCGGGATTAAAGAAATTTCACATCCATATCATATTACCGAAGTCAAAAACGTATGGATTGATTCGGTAGATTGCGGAGGACGGTCTTTAGAAGAACGACAAACTGTAGTTCAATTGTGGATAGATCCTAAAGAAAAATCGAAAGAAAAACTGACTTCCCAAAAAGCAAAGTCTATTATGGATATTGTTGATAAAAAGAAGCCATTGCATCTAGAAATTCCCATCTTCTTTGAATTTGGCGATGAAGAATTACCTACCTCTACTTATGTAGTTAAAGAGATACAAATAGAAGAAGATAAGGTGTTATTAAACTTGGAGGTTCCGCCTACGATGTGCAAACCCAAAATGCTTTTAAATTCAGCCTTGAGTTGTTGTGAGGTTAAATCGTGTTGCACTACTGGTGCTTAAAGAATGGAGTATAAATGAAATTTAGATTGAAATGTTTTGTTTCTAAGTAAAATTATTTGTATTTTTGACACAAATCGTTTTGTGCTTCATGAAAGAAAATAAAACATACTTAAAAGGAAGGGGGGCTCAAATCAACACTCCAAATCCATATGCTGATTTAATCTATGATCAAGAGCCTTTAAATAGTTCGGATACTGAGCATTTGAATAAGACCGATTATATTCCTGTTGTTGCAAAGACGATTGTGAATAAAGTCCCTAGTTCAGATATCCCATTAGGCTTTTCGATTAATCCTTATCAAGGATGTGAGCATGGTTGTGTTTATTGTTATGCAAGAAATACGCATCCGTATTGGGGATATAGCGCGGGCTTAGATTTTGAACGAAAAATTTTGATTAAGAAAGAAGCCCCTGCTTTATTAGAAAAAAAACTACGGAGTAAAAATTGGGTAGCGAGTCCGATTATGTTATCTGGCAACACGGACTGTTATCAACCGATAGAACAAGAATTGGAGATTACGAGAAAGCTTTTAGAAGTATTTTGGAAATATCGACATCCAGTAGGCATCATTACTAAAAATGCTTTGATAACAAGAGACCTTGATATTTTGCAAGATTTGGCTAAACATCAATTAGTGAAGACTGTGATTTCAGTAACTTCTTTAAATTATGAATTACAAAGAAAATTGGAACCCAGAACCGCTTCGATTTTTAAACGATTAAAAACTATTCGAACTTTAGCCGCTCATAATATTCCTGTACAAGTGATGATGGCGCCTGTAATTCCAGGACTAAATGAGCATGAAATTTTTCCTTTAGCCAAAAAAGTAGCAGAGTGTGGAGCCTCTAGTATCTATTATACACTCGTTAGATTAAATGGAGATGTGGCCACTATTTTTATCGATTGGTTAGAAAAAAATTATCCCGATCGAGCAGAAAAGGTGTTGAATAAGATTAAAGCAACCCATGGAGGCACGTTAAACGATTCTCGTAAGGGAAAGCGCATGAGTGGAGAAGGCCGAATTGCTGAAATTATTCGTGCTCAATTTAAATTGGCCAATCGTAAATTTTTCAAAGAAAAATCTAAGATAGATTATAATTTAGACCTTTATGAAAAATTTAAAAATCCACAGATGAAGCTATTCTAGAAATCATTGAGTTTAATAATTTTTTCTACATAATCTTCTCCTCCAATTGTTGTTTTGACAAAATATGCACCCGCAGCTAAATAACTCAAATCTAATTCTGCTGAAGAATTTCCAAAACTGGTTGAAATAAGAATTTCTGGAGTTAATAATTGACCAAGCACATTATAAACTTCAATAGAAACAATCGCATCATCATTGCATGATTGTTCAAAATTAACATTAAGGTTTCTAAATACTGGATTAGGAAAATATTGGATATTATTGGCAGACGCAGGACTTAGATTAACAAATCCAATAACAGGATCAGCAATGAAGCCGTCTTTTGAAAAAAGTTGCACTGAAATCGCTCGTTGACCAGAAGAAAAACTAATTAAACCATTTTGATAAACAATGGCTTGTATCAAGGAGATAAAATCATTGGCTGTTGCGTTTCCATTATTAATTAATTTGAGCGACTGTGATCCTGAACCTTGCACAGAAATTTGTACTGTACCATTTAAAATTAGTCGCTCATTGGAGCCATCTAAAGGATTCGTAATTTGAACGACTATAGTGTCGAGACTTACATTTCCTGTAATTTCAACATCAAAATCGGCAATTTTACTAGTAGATTCATTACAGGCTGGGGTAGGCGCTAAAAAATCAGATCCAGTAGCTCCAGAGCTATCATCAAAGTCTAGATCAATATTTAAAAAACAGGATTGATAGGAATGGTCATCTTCATAAGCGGCACCAAAAATTTCTGCATTACTTAGGAAACAGAAAAACTCGGTTTCTGCATTGGTAATATCTATGCGAAATAAATCTCCATCAGAGGTGGCTAATGTTTGGGGTTCTTCACAATCAGATTGAATGGTTACCATTCCAAAATAAGAACCGGGAATATTATAAAATCCTACTACACTATTTGCTTCTGGAAAATTAGGATCTATACGTAATAATATATTATCCTCACAAACTAAATATAAGTATCCATCATTATAAGCTAAATCACCAGATGAAGTTGCTCGTAATGTAGCTATAGAATTAGCTGAACCTGTATTTAAATTGATCCTTATCAATTGATTTTGGGCGGCACCAAATAAACGACCTTGATCATCAAACACTAAGGCATTGAGAAAATAAAACCCATTGATTCTGCCAATTTCAGTAGCAAAATAAGTGTTGGGATCTACTCGATAAAGAAAGGGGGCAAAACTTCCTGCAACGGCATAAATATCTCCATTAGGGTGTATCGCTATGTCTAGTGCAAGAAGGTTAGTTTCTGCTTCTATATCTTCATTATAATAACGAATTTGTCCTAAGGGTTCTAAAGAGCAATCTTCCGAAATATCTGCTTTATATAAAAAACCACCATCGTCAATTAAGGTGAAACTTTGGGCATTTAGAAGAGAATTAGATGGACATAAAAAGAGGATGAGGATACAAAATAGTTGAATTGTTTTCATAGTATAATATCTTTGATGAGAAGAATTTATACTATATTAATGTCATTAAAGTGAAAATTGTTTAATCTAAAAGTGTTAAAACCCGAAGGGATCCACGCGGTTTCGCCTATAAGGTACACTTAGGAAGTCAAGTGAAGAAGGTTTTACACGAATAAAAAACGAGTAGGTTCGGCGTTCAGGCTGCCAATCCATGCCCATTTCCCAACAATGAAGATCACGATAAAAACCAAAGTCGGGATAAGTAACGCGTTTATTGACAAAATCATAACCAATGTTCCCAATACGGATACGCCATTTTGAAGTTAGGTTAATTGTCGTTCCTTGTAAGGTAATAGAATTGGTGGTAATCCGAATCGTATCTTTTCCATTTTCAAAAAATTGACCGAAGCGAAGATTATAACTAAAGTTGAGGGATTGAATCCTATTGGTGTTTCCTCCATTAGCCGTTTGTTCTCCTTTCCCAAATAATTCTTGGATAATTCTTGGATCGAGTCGAGTACGAAGAATTAAATTGGCAGAGCGGAAACGGAAAAGTCGTTTGTTCTCTTTCCAAACCGTTCGATTAATGGTTCGTCCTTCTTCATTAATAGTATATGGATCGAGGATGGTTCCAAAGTTAACATTTACCACTTTAAATAATCGTGTATTCCCAGTCATTGATAAAGTAGACATTTTCAAAGAATCGGCAGCAAAATTATAATTACCACGAATATTAAAGCTATTTAAAAGCGTAATCTTTTTTTCACTATTCAAGGTGTCTTTAGGCGTTCGTACTTTGGCTTCAATGGTATTTCCAATATTAAAACCTAAAGAAGCGGTTTGTGTTCTAGGCGGACTCGAATAAATTCCTTCGTCAAAAAACGAATAAAAATCAGTTAATGTATTTCGAGTATCCGTTTGTACTTCGTCAAAATAATTCCAAATGCCTTTAGTATAATCAGGAGTATAAGAAGCATTAATGGATGGTTTAACCACATGACGAATTGCTTTTAATTTTCCTTTCTTAAAATTGGCTGTTCCAAAAATTTGGGTAGATAAGGTCAGTCCTGAGGTAAGCAATCGTTGAGATTTAAATCCAAAGACTTCATTTTCTATTATTTTACCAAAGGTAGTATCGGTTTCAATTCGGTCTATTTCTGTGCGATCTGCATTATAAATGGTATCAATTTCTACTGTAATTGTTGGATCAAAATCTTTACGAATGGTTTCTAAATACCATTTTTCATTATAAGTAACGGAAGGCGAAAGATTGAAATATTTAAAGATGCGAAAACTGGCACTTACTGGAAGGTTATGCTCAATACCATATTGCATATCTTCCAACGTTTGAGCAGTAAACAAAAGCGTATCTACGGTTTGAATTTGATTCTGTAATTTACTCGTATAACTAAATCCTATTTTTTCATACCAGCGTTCTTTACCCGATCGAATTTTTCGTTGGAACGGAAAAATTTGATTCATCCGAAAATCAACTACAGGAAAATTAATCGTCATTAATCGAGTTCGCGTATTTTGAGAATGTTGAAAACTAGTACTTAAACTAAATGGCTTTCCAGGAAAAGTTTTATTTAAAGATATATTGGATCGCATGGTATTGGTTAACACACTACGCGCATCATTATTATTATTACTTAAAAAAGAACCTGTACCAAAATTCATACTGGCGTTGAATGTACGAGAAGGATGTGCCTGTGGCGCTTGACTGTGATTCCAAGAGACTAAAAAGTCTTTTTCTAAAGCAAAGTCTGGCGTGTTTCGTGCATCATATCTTCGGTGTGAATATCGAATAGATGCATTACCTCTACTTTTATATCGTTTGTTATACGAAGTGGCTAAACTTAATCCCCAGCTTCCTCGAGTATAAATGTCTCCAGATAAAGTCAAATCAAAATAATCACTTATTCCAAAATAATAACCAATATTTCGAAGTCCAAAACCTAATGTGGGCGAAAATTCATAATCCCTTGGAAAGATAATTCCAGATCGTTGTCCTTTCTGAATAGGAAAGAAACCAAAGGGCAACCAAAGTGGAGTAGGGACATCGGCGATTTGTAAATTAGAAGGACCAACCACAATCAACTTGTTAGGGATAATTTTAGCTTTGGTACTCTTTATCCCAAAGTGAGGATGATCTGCATCACAAGTGGTATACATGGTTCCATCCGCATAAACCACATCATTTTCGTCTTTATTAATATTCGATCTTAAATCAAATTTTACAGATTCGGAAAGTAAATATCCGTCTCCTTCTTGGGTGCGTACGTCATAAACTTTACCTTTTTGAGATTTGAAGTTATATCTTAATTTATAGGCTTCAAACTCATTGTCTTTATCTTTAAACACGGGATTCCCTGCACGTTGTCCCGTACTATCCACCATTCCTTCCGCTAAAGCAATATTGTCTGCATAGTTAAATTCTACATAGGCGGCACTTAGCGTCATGGATTCATAAGTTACTTTCGCATTTCCGTAGAGATAGACTTTTTCATTGACAATATCATAAATCATAGAATCAGAAGCTTCATAAATAACGGGAGCATCTAAGGAGTCTCCTGAAAGAGAAATGACTTGTAAGTTCGGAGTGGAACCAGAGAATGTAGATGTTTCTTCTTCGTTTTCTATAGGATTAGCTAAGGTGGTATCTTGTTCTGTCACTGGAGCACTTCTGCCTTCGTTCAATGGTGTTTGTGCCAAAAGTAAGTTTGGATTTATTAAAGTCAAAAGACTAATAAAAGTGATTGTTATCCAATAAGTAGTAATTTGAAGTACGCTCATTCTGCTAAATCCATCAACGATTAAAATTGGTATAGTAGACGTTAAAAATTAATTATGGGTTGATTTTTGTAATATTGGTTAAAATTAAGGTTAATTTTGGATACTTAAGTTATGAAAAAACGAATAAAGTTGATTTTAACAAAAAGGGGATGTTAAAAATGGAATAATTTCTTCATTTTATGTTAAAATTCTGTTTTTTTGTACTTCAATACAAAATGAACTTGTTTAAGTAGCCAACCCAAACTAGAGATATTTATTTTTTTCGTTTAAAAAAACCACCATTGAATAAATTATTTACCTGTGTTTTGTTGATGCTATTTGCTTGCCCTTTGCTCTTGGGCTATATTTATTATTCTGGTGAACCGACTCCGGTCAAACAAGGAATAAAAGTCATTGTAATTGATCCCGGTCATGGAGGAAAAGACCCTGGGTGTAAAGGCCATTCGGTAAAAGAGAAAGAAATTGTACTTGCCATTTCTAAGCGTTTTGGAGAAAAAGTAAAGGCTGCTTTTCCTTCGGTCAAAGTCATTTATACTCGAACCACAGACAAGTTTGTCCCACTAGACGAACGGGCAGATATTGCTAACCGAAACAAAGCGGATTTATTTATTTCTATCCATTGTAATTCGCATCGTTCTTCTGTAAGTGGTGCAGAGATTTATGTGATGGGATTGGAAAGTGCACCTGAAAATTTATCCGTTGCAAAAAGAGAAAATTCATCGATTTTATTGGAAGAAGATTATGAATCAAAATATTATGGGTATGATCCGAATTCCAATGAAGGACATATTTGGTTAAATATGGTACAAAACTCTAACATTGACGAAAGTATTGTGTTAGCAGATAAAATTGCGATTGAATTTAAACGGACTGCCAAACGAGTAAATCGAGGAATAAAACAAGCTGGATTTGTAGTCTTAAGATTAACTACCATGCCAAGTGTTTTAGTAGAAGCAGGATTTTTAACGAATTCTTCAGAGGAGAAATTTTTGACTTCTAGTGCAGGGAAGGATAAAATGGCACAAGCATTATACAATGCATTTAATCGATATAAAAAAGAAGTTGAAGGCGATCATTATATTCCACCAATAACAGAAAATGTGAAAATAAATGCTCAGCCAAGTGCTTTCCCTAAACCAGCCCAACCTACTACAGAAACTTTTGGTAAAATAGGAAAAGAGTTAGAGATAATGGTTCAATTAGTTTCCTCTCCCGAACAAGAAGATACTTCTAAACCTTCTTGGAAGAAAGTACAGAAATTAAAGATGTTGAAAGAAGGAGGAATGTATAAATATTTGGTTTATGGATACGAATCTGTCAATGAAGCGAAGAATGCCCAGTTGTTTTGGCGTAGTATGGGGTTTTCTGGTGCTTTTGCAGTCGCTTACCACAATGGCAAGCGAATCACACTAGAAGAAGCGAATCAAATTTTAAAATAAATATTGGAATATTGACTTAAAACCACCCAAAGTATGAAATTGCGTTGGGTATGTATGGTATTCTGTTTATATTTATGGCTTCAAAGCCTTTATGGCTAGTTTTGCTAGCAAAGCATTCTAAATAAAAAACAAAGAATTTTGAAAATTGCAAATGAAATTAAAGTCGGTTTATTGGCCGTAGTGGCAATAGGCGCATTTATTTTTGGATATAACTTTTTGAAAGGAAATAACATATTTTCTACCAATACTTTTATCTATGTAGAATATGATAAAGTGGATGGTATGACTGCTTCTGCTGCGGTGTTAGTCAATGGCTTCAAAGTAGGAATGGTCTCCGATTTATACCTAAAAGAAGATGGCTCAGGTAAGATTATTGCTCAAATCGCTTTAGACAAAGGAGTGATGATTCCTAAAAATGCAATAGCTAATATTATTAGCCCTGATTTATTAAGTGGAAAAGCCATTACGTTAGAATATAAGGATGCTTGTAATTCTGAAAATTCTTGCGTGATGAGTGGAGATACGATTAAAGGCCAAGTAAAGAATATGATTCAGTCTATGGTAGGAGATATTGATGTAAAAGAATATACCGAAAAGGCAAAGGATATGATTACTGGACAAATTGATTCGCTTAAAGCAAAATTTGGCAGTGTCGGTGGTGGAGATTTAGATGTGAATAAGGCATTAAAAGATTTAACACAAACACTAAGTAATCTTAATTCTATGACGGCTAAACTAGACGTCCTTCTAGCCAAGTCAACAGATAATTTTACCAAAATTCTTGGAGATACTGAAAAGCTAACGTCTAATCTTGTAGCCAATAATCAAAAGATCACTGACATTTTGGCGAATGCAGATAAATTTACAAAAGACCTCACCAACCTTGATCTTAATAAAACATTGGATAGCGCAAATGGGGCAATGGATGATGTCAAAAAATTATTGTCTGGTGCAGAAACTACCTTGGCGGATTTAAATACATTACTAGCGAAACTCAACGAAGGAGAAGGAACAGCGGCTATGATTATTAATGATCCTACCATGTATAATAATCTTAATAATGCCACGCGAGACCTAGATCTTTTATTAAAAGATTTTAGGTTGAATCCAAAACGGTATATTCGTCTATTCCGTGCAAAAAACAAACCATACGAAGGCGTAGAAGATGATCCAGAAGGAGTTATAGAACTCGTTCCAAACTCTAAAAAGAAAAAAAATAATTAAGGTTAAGTAATTCACAATATTAAATATTTGTGAAAAGCCATCTCTGGCATAGCCTTTGACCTTTTGCTACTAATGCAGAACAAGTTTACTTCATGGGCGATTTTCATTTTAGGACTACTCTTATTGTTTGTCCCAGCTCAGCTATGGGGACAATTTGACTTTGAAGAGCCTATTGCAGATACATCCGAAAATCGAATCATTATTGATAGTACAGAAGTCATCCGATTTAATGAAGGAGTAAAAGAATTGGTGGGTGATGTGCATCTTCGACAAAAAGATGCCTTAATGTTTTGTGATAGCGCCATTATTCAAGATAATAATGTGCGTGCCTATGGTGATGTCCTCATCGTCCAAAATGATTCTGTGTATATATATTCCGACTCTTTATATTATTGGGGTGATGAAAGACAAGCTTCACTATTTGGAGATGTGGTGTTGACCGACTCCCTACAAAAGTTGTTTACCAACCGACTAGATTATGATATGGATGCGAGGGTAGGGACTTATAAAAATGGAGCCACACTAGAAAGCGGAACTACCAAACTGGAAAGTAAAATTGGCTATTATTATGTGGATGAAAATGAAGCCTACTTTAAAGATCAAGTTGTTTTAATTGACACCAACTATACCCTAAGATCAGATACCTTGCGGGTAAATACCGAAACCAATATTGCTTACTTTCTTGGTCCTACAAATATTCAAACCAAAGAAAATGAAGTCTATTGTGAGGCGGGTTTTTATGATACCGAAAAGAACTATGCAGAGTTTGAAAAAAATGTGCGCTTTGTCAAAGACGGACAAATAGCTACTGCCGATAAAGTTCGTTATGATGGTAATCTAGATCAGGCCTACATGGAAGGTCGATCAGTAATCCAAAATGACGGACAAACCATTTATGCCGATGATGTGTTTTATGATTCAGGCAAAGGTATGTCCGTGTTAAGAAATAATGTGGTGGTAGAAGATAGTGATCGAATAATCTATGCAGATAGTCTCGATTATTCTAATAATGAAAAAACGGGTTTGGCTAGAGGTAATGTGGTGCTGGTAGATAAAGTACAAGATTACGTCATCGAATGTGAACGCGCTGATTATGATGAATCCGCAGGCTATCTTAAAGCCAGTGGTCGGCCCTTTATGCAAACCATATTGGATCAAGATACCTTATGGTTGGCTGCAGATACTTTACTCTCTTATAAAAGCGAAACCATAGATTCTTCTCGCACATTGGTTGCCAATCAAAATGTACGAATGTATAAAAACGATTTACAAGCCGTTTGTGATTCGCTCGTTTATAGTGATGCAGATTCTATTTTTTATTTTTATAAAAATCCGATCTTGTGGTCTGATACCACACAATTTACCGCAGATACGATTTCGGTTTTTATGAAATCAAACCTAGTTCATCGGATCGACATGATCCATAATTCGTTGATTTTAAATACCAAAGATTCTATTTATTTTAATCAAATAAAAGGAAGAGATATTTTAGTGCGTTTCAAAGAAAACGAAGTACGCTCGATGCGAGTGGAAGGTAATGGGGAGTCGGTATATTATATGTTGGATGATAATAATGCCTATGCAGGCGTGAATAAAACAATCTGTAGCGAAATGCTTATTTACTTTGGAGATAATCAAGTAAATCGAATCAATTTTTACGCACAACCCAAAGCGACCGTTTATCCAATGGGACAAGTCAGTCATAAAAATATTCGTTTAGCAGGTTTCGACTGGAAGGAAAAACAACGACCAAAGTCTAGGTATGATCTTCGTTTTTTCGAAATAAAAAAATAGATTCCCACTCAATTTTTTCCAATTCATTTGGAAAGGCCTAGCTTATTTGTACTTTTAATTGTGCAAGAAAAAAAAGATCAACAAAGAAGAGAAGAAATTTTATCGGGCGATTTATTTAGTCTGATGTTAAAGTTCTCTATTCCTGCAATCTTAGCCATGTCGGTCAATGCGATTAATGCCTTTGTTGATGCTGTTTTTGTCGGACAATTTGTAGGCGAGAATGCCTTGGCCGCAGTATCTATTGCGTTTTCATTAACAATGATTACTAATGCTTTTGCTTCCCTTATTGGTATTGGTGCTTCTTCAGTATTGAGTAGAGCAATAGGTGAAAAAAACGAAGCCATACAGTTACGGATTTTTGGTTCTGTTCTCAGTCTATCTTTAGTCGCCGCAATGATCGCGAGTGTCTTCGGATTTATCTATGCGAATGAAATTGTAAGTTTTATTGGAGGGAAAGGAGAGATAAAAAGTCTAGCTGTGATCTATTATCGAGTAGTCATTCTTTTTTCTTTTGTGCGTATTTTTAGTGTAGCTACCAACATGTTGATTCGAGCAGAAGGCAAAATTAAAGAGGCGATGATTTTTACTATTGCTTCAACTTTAGTTAACATTATACTCGATCCTTTCTTTATAAAAATGTGGGGAATTTCTGGTGCGGCTTGGGCCACAGTGATTTCTATGACGGTCTATACGTTATTAAATTGTAGTTACTTTATTCGTGGCAAAGCCTCCTATAAGACGGATCTTAAATATTTGGGATTTGACATGAATATATTGAAACCAGCTTTTCTTGTTGGTCTTTCTGCTATGTTTTTACAACTCATGTTTTTTGTCCAACAAGTGGTCGTATTCCGTTCTGTTTCTTTTTATGGCGAAGATCGAGATATGGCTTTAATGGGATCTATCTATAGAGTGTTGATTTTAATTGTAGTACCAGTTTTTGGATTTGTCCAAGCATTGCAACCGATAGTAGGAATCAATTATGGGGCGGGACAATTAAAGCGTTTGAAAAAAGCGTATCGATTATTTGTAATCTGTGGGGTAAGTCTAATGACTTTCTTGGCATTGATTGTACAAATTTTTCCAAGGCCTATTTTAGCTACACTTGTTCCAGATATGATTTTAACCGAACAAGACATTTTTAATTATCGAATGGTCTTATTGCCCATACCTGTGATACCTCTTTTCTTTTTAACCGTTACGAGTTTTCAATCTTTAGGTAAAGGAAGAGAATCTACCTTATTGCTTCTAGGACGAGAATTGGTATTATTTGTTCCTATTGTATTAATTTTACCGCTTTACTTTGGTATCAATGGTATTTATTTTTCCTGGCTAATTATGGATTCAATTATGTTGATCGTTGTACTTTTGATGGCTTGGAAAGTCTATGGTAATTTAAAAGTTCAAAAATTATAAAAGATATGACTAAGTCATTTTCTCCAAAATTAATAAGACGTGCTAGTTCTCATTTGTCTAGTGTGGCTATTGTAGATGAAAAAGGTAAATATACTTATCAAACTTTATTGGATGCATCTACTCAAATAGCAAGCGATCTTTTAGGAAATAAAACGGATCTTGAAGAAGAACGAATTGGGTTTTTATTACCTTCTTCTTTCGATTATGTAAAAGTAATTTTTGGCATTTGGCAAGCTGGTGGAATTGCGGTGCCATTATGTGTTAGTCATCCTTTAGCGGAGTATCGATATGTAATTCAAGATGCTGGTATTAAACGAGTGGTAGTAGATGATTTTTTTCGAAAAAAATTAGAACCACTAGCACTAGAATGCTTAATTGAATTGATCACAATAGAAGATTTAAATGCATCTACATCGAAGAAATTACCTCCTATAGACTCTTCAAGAAGTGCTTTAATTATTTATACCAGTGGAACGACTGGAAAGCCTAAAGGCGCAGTTAGTACCCATGCGAATATTGAAGCACAAATTGAAAATTTAACCACCGCATGGCATTGGACATCTTCCGATTATATTCTTAATGTTTTACCCTTGCATCATGTGCATGGTTTAGTCAATGTCTTATGCTCCGCCTTATGGAATGGTGCTTCTTGTAGAATGGTTCCTCGCTTTGATGCTACTGCGGTATGGCAATTTTTTAAAGAAGAACCATTCACGGTATTCATGGCGGTTCCTACGATTTATCACAAGTTGATTCAAGACTGGGAACGTCATGGTGTAGATGAAAAGAAAGAGAGGCAATGGGCTTGTAAAAAAATGCGATTAATGATATCTGGATCAGCCGCTTTACCCATTTCCGTATTAGAAAAATGGGAAAAAATTAGTGGTCATTTTTTACTAGAACGTTATGGAATGACCGAAATAGGAATGGCTTTGTCTAATGCCTATATGACCGAGCGTTATGCTGGTTGTGTAGGAAAACCTTTACCTAGTGTAATCACTCAAGTCGTTGATGAATCTGGAGCAGTAAGCAAAGAAGGGGAACTATGGGTAAAAGGCCCTTCGGTGTTTAAAGGCTATTGGCAAAAAGAAGAAGCTACGAAGGCCGCATTTCAAGATGGATGGTTTATGACTGGAGATCGAGTGTTGGTCAATGAAGCTGGGATTTATAAAATTTTAGGTAGAAATTCAGTAGATATTATTAAAACAGGAGGGTATAAAGTTTCTGCTTTAGAAATAGAGGAAGTCATTAGACGATTTGATTTTGTAGAAGCCTGTGCGGTAGTGGGTTTACCTGATGAAGCCTACGGACAAATTGTTGCTGCCGCTTTAGTTTTAAAAACCAATACTTCCTTTGATAAAGAAGCGATGCTTAAAGAAATGAAATTGCAATTAGCAAAATATAAGGTGCCCACGCAATGGAAGGTAATCGATGAGTTGCCACGGAATGCGATGGGTAAAGTAATGAAACCTCGTGTGATGAAATTGTTTTAAGTCGAATTTGAAGTACGACTCTATAGAAGTGGTATTTTCTGAATCGATGCAATCTTAAACTGAGGCTATGCTATAGCTTGGTCATCTAGATTCTAGAATCTAGGGTGGGCCCGCCCATTGGTTTCCGCCGCCGCCGACCCAAGGGCACTTTCGTGAAAAGGCAAAGCTTCGCCAATATTACCTAAGATCGCATTCGTTAAAGTAAGTGAAAAAGCGAATTAGTTTATTCGCTAGAAAAAATCTGTTTAAACATTTTCTTTATTTGGATCAAAAATGAAAAAAATAAAAGAGATAAAAAAATGAAATGTATGAGTGAGGTCTTTGAGTGTATGAATCCATTATTATTGTAAATAAAGCCTAGTTTCGTATAGCTTTTGTTTTAAAATATAGGGTCTGATTATATGGATTATCCTATAATAATTTTGTGTGGAGTTTAATAATCCTCATTAAAAAAGTATAAACAAATAAAGTCAAAATTGGCAAGTTTTAATTTTTTTGCGTATTTTTATCTTTAGAATGAAAAATAACTTTTTTGCTCAATGAAAAGTAAACCTTGTTTATTCTTTGATTAGAAACACCAATTAAAACAATTAAAAAGCTTGGAAGGCGTTTTTTAAAAATAAATAGTGTTTTTTTTCAACATATTACATTTGGTATTAAAATACTAAAACAGAAATGTAAGGGACATTATTAAACCAGCCTAAACTTGATTATATATTAGTGAATAATTTTATTTGTTCATTGTCTTTGAACAATTACCATAGGAATGATTGGACTTTGATCGAGACTTAAAATAGATTAAATTAAAAACTAATGTGTAAAAATTATTTTGAATTTTTTTGATGAATAATTTTGAAAAATTGAATTAACAATATTTAAACATTTATTCACAATTTATTCACATCGGTGTGGAAGGGCTAGATGAACTTAAAAGAAAAAATACTAAAATTTATTTTAGCTTTGTAGTAGAAATCAACCAAAATCCACTACCATTTAAATCCGAAAATTTATATGTCAGATAATCCCAAATCGTTTAAAGACGTCGCGAATAGAAGAAACAAAACAAAGAAAGATTTGGGCCTTTCCAATTATGTATTTGGTAAAGTACCACCACAAGCACCCGCTTTAGAAGAAGCGGTCTTGGGTGCCTTAATGTTAGATAAAGATGCAATTACAGTAGTGATCGAAACACTACGCCCCGATAGCTTTTACTCTGAAGCACATAAAGCGATCTTTAATTCCATGATTCGGCTTTTTGAAAAATCACAGCCGATTGATTTACTTACCGTTACCGAAGAATTACGTAAAGAAGGCGAACTCGAAAAAATTGGAGGTGCTTATTATTTGGTTGAACTAACCAACCGAGTAGCCTCTTCCGCTAACTTAGAATTTCATGCTCGAATTATTTCTCAAAAATTTATTCAACGTGAATTAATCCGAATTTCTACTAATGTAATTCAAGATGCTTACGAAGAATCTACAGATGTCTTTGAATTATTAGATAAAGCAGAACAAGGCCTTTTCTCTATTACAGAACAAAACCTAAGTCGTAGCTATTCAAGCATGGGATCATTGCTTAATCAAGCAGTGAAAGAAGTCGAAGTCGCCTCGGAAAGAGAAGAAGGACTCACAGGAGTACCTACCGGATTTATTGATCTCGATCGAATGACTTCCGGATGGCAACCTTCTGATATGATTATTGTAGCTGCAAGACCGGGTATGGGTAAAACATCCTTAACTTTAGCATTAGCTCAAAATGCAGCTAATATGGGGAAAGGTGTCGCTATCTTCTCTTTGGAGATGTCTAGTATCCAATTAGTAAAACGTCTGATTTCACTAGAAACAGAAATCTCTGGGGAAAAACTTAAAAAAGGAACACTCGAAGATTATGAATGGCAACAGCTCAACGCTTCTATGGAAAAAATGAGCGAAACACCGATCTTTATTGATGATACCCCAGGTATTAATATCTTTGAACTTCGAGCGAAATGTCGCCGACTAAAAATGCAACATGATATTCAAATGGTGATCATTGATTATCTACAATTGATGACCGCTGGAGGTGGAAGTAAGCAAGGAAATCGGGAACAAGAAATTAGTTCGATCTCTAGAGCATTGAAAGGCTTAGCCAAAGAATTAAGTGTACCTGTCATTGCCTTGTCGCAGTTGAGTCGGGCAGTAGAAACACGGGGAGGAACCAAACGACCACAACTTTCCGATCTTCGGGAATCTGGAGCGATTGAGCAAGATGCCGATATGGTTACCTTTATTTACCGACCTGAATATTATCAAATTCTTGAAGATGAAGAAGGAAACTCTTTGAAAGGAGTTGCAGAATATATTATCGCTAAACACCGGAATGGTGCTTTAGGAACCGTTAAACTGAAATTTACTCCAGAATTAGCCAAATTTTCTAATTTAGAAGATCCTGACTTTAGCGACTTCTCTACTGGAAATGACCAAAATAATAATCCGAATGCCAACATCATTACGCTCCAATCTAGAGCAAATGACAACCTTGATGATGTGCCATTCTAAACTTTTTACCTACTCATTTTTATATTTAACCAACAGAGAGGCTTCCAAAGGGAAGCCTTTTTTTTATGTATAAAAATGAAGCAAATCTTTATCACTGCTTTTTTATGATCAAAAAAAAACTATACATTTGATCGAAAAAAATTAATACCATACCTATGAATGATCTTTTAAAAGAACGATATCAATTTATCTTTGAAGAAAAATTGCTTCAAGAAATAAGTGATATTGCTTTGTTTAAAACCATTGCAAAAGATGTCCCTATGATAGACATTGGTGAAGAAGTTATTCACATTCCTTTAGTGCTTGATGGGGCCATTCGAATAATGAAAGAAGATGAAAAAGATAATGAATACTTATTGTATTATCTTGAAGTAGGAGATTCTTGTGCCATGACGATGTCTTGTTGTATGGGCAATAAAGTAAGTACGATTAAAGCAGTTACAGAAAGAAAAACACAACTCATTTTAATCCCTGTCCAAAAAATGGAAGATTGGTTGGTCAAGTATAGATCATGGCGAACGTTCGTCTTTTTAAGTTATGATACCATTATGAAAGAAATGCTAGAAGCTTTGGACGCTTTGGCTTTTCAAAACTTAGAAGAGCGATTGTATAAGTATCTTAAAGATAAAGCAATGGTTTTGCACACTTCAGAATTAGAAATTACACAATATCAAATTGCCAATGATTTGAATACTTCAAGAGTAGTGATTTCCAGATTAATTAAAAAACTTATTCTTGATAAAAAAATTGAAACGCACCGAAATCGCGTGAAAATCCTAACTTTTTAACTTCATTATAATAAACTTATTGGTGGCTAAGTAACATTTGTTACGCTCTAGTCTTTTAAAATCCTACATCTTTGTATTATCAAAAACAAAGAATAATGGATTGGATATATGTTTCTTGGCCTTGGTATGTAGCAGGGCCGCTTCTAGCGCTCACTATGTTTTTCCTTCTTGTCTTAGGAGGAAATCTTGGCTTGTCTGCAAATCTAAGAACACTCTGCACTATAGCCGGAGCAAATAAATATGCTGATTTTTTCAAAATAGATTATAAAGCTTATCGTTGGAATTTAATATTTGTACTCGGGGCCATAATCGGTGGTTTTTTATCGGCTCAATTACTAAGCAATACACAACCCATTGACCTAAATCCAGATACCATAGAAGCATTGGCTACTTTAGGGTTTAGTGCTCCAACGACCAATCATTTACCTCCAGAAATATTTGGTTCTTCAAATTTTATTTCATTTAAAGGCGCCTTATTATTAATCGTCGGAGGCTTCTTAGTAGGCTTTGGTGCGCGTTATGCAGGAGGCTGTACTTCAGGTCATGCTATTAGTGGTTTAAGTAATTTACAAATTCCATCTTTAATTGCTGTGGCCGGTTTTTTTATTGGAGGAATGTCTATGACACATCTTCTCTTTCCTATTTTATTTTAATAAATCAAAATGATGAATTTTATCAAATTTCTTTTCGTTGGGATGATGTTTGGAGTGATTATGACTAAATCAGAAATTATCTCTTGGTATCGAATTTATGAAATGTTTCGATTAGAGTCTTTTCATATGTTCGGGATTATAGGCTCCGCAGTAATCATTGGTTTATTGATGGTTCAATGGATGAAAAAACAAGGAGTTAAAACAATAGATGGAGAGGTGATTCCCTTTCGTCCAAAAGATTTAAGCATTCCTAGATATTTAGTTGGAGGAATTATTTTTGGCTTAGGATGGGCCTTGGCTGGTGCTTGTCCAGGCCCCATGTTTGTACTGCTCGGCAATGGATATATCACATTGATTATTGTGGTTCTTGGGGCTTTATTAGGGACTTTTGTATATGGTCTAATTCGTCATCGGTTACCGCATTAATTTAGTAAGTGAGTAGTTACTTTTGTAAAATAATTTTAAATGGAAATCGTAGGATATTTTGGAGCTTTAATTATAGGATTTACGCTTGGGCTTTTAGGCGGAGGAGGTTCTATTTTAGCGGTACCTATTTTTGTTTACATTTTGTATATAAATCCAGTTGTAGCCACAGCATATTCTCTTTTTGTGGTTGGAGTTACTTCGGGAATTGGCGCCATTCGAAATTATTCGAAAGGGATGATTGATTTAAAAACAGGAGTAATTTTTGCTACTCCCGCTTTTCTTGCGGTTTATTTAACTAGAAAATATTTAGTGCCTGCCATTCCCGATCATCTTTTTCAAATAGGCAATTTTGTGCTTACTAAAGATATGGGAATCATGCTGTTTTTTGCACTGATTATGGGTTTTGCTGCGGTTTCAATGATTAGAAAAAAGACTCCTCAAGAGGAAGGTTTAGAGGAAGTCCAATATAATTTCCCACTCATATTTTTAGAAGGAATACTCATTGGAGTATTAACAGGTATTGTTGGTGCAGGTGGAGGTTTTTTAATTATCCCTGCTTTAGTTTTACTGGCTAAATTACCAATGAAAAAGGCAGTAGGTACTTCTTTAATGATAATATCCATTAAATCGCTTATTGGTTTTTTAGGTGATGTAGGAAATATCGAAATCAATTGGATCTTTTTATTATCGTTTACCAGTTTGTCAATACTTGGCATCTTTATAGGAATTTATTTTTCCAATTTTATTTCAAATAAAAAACTCAAAAAGTCATTCGGTTGGTTTGTTCTTGTTATGGCTTTTTACATTCTTTTTAAAGAATTAATTTAATCAACAAGAACCACACTTTTTTAATTAAAAAAATAAGAATTATGAAAATTGAACAAATTTATACGGGCTGTTTATCACAAGGCGCATATTATATAGAAAGTGAAGGTGAAGTGGCAATTATTGATCCATTACGTGAAGTTCAACCTTATTTAGATAAGGCGGCAAAAAATAATGCACAGATAAAATATATTTTCGAAACACATTTTCATGCGGATTTTGTGAGCGGTCATGTAACGTTGGCAGAACAAACAGGCGCACCTATTATTTATGGGCCATTAGCGAATCCATCTTTTTCGGCAAGAATCGCCACGGATCAAGAAGTATTTAAATTAGGAAAAGTATCTTTTACTGTGTTACATACTCCTGGTCATACATTAGAAAGCACGACCTATTTGTTGAAAGATGAAAACGGGAAAGATATCGCCATTTTTTCTGGAGATACGTTGTTTCTTGGAGATGTAGGAAGACCAGATTTGGCTCAAAAAAATATAGGAATAACGAAAGAAGAATTAGCAGGAAAATTATTTGAAAGTCTTCGAAATAAAATCATGCCACTAGCCGATGATGTGATTGTTTATCCTGCGCATGGAGCAGGTTCTGCTTGTGGGAAAAACATGATGAAAGAAACGGTAGATACTTTAGGTAATCAAAAGAAAATGAATTATGCCCTTCGCGCTGATATGACCAAAGAAGAATTCATTAAAGAAGTTACAGACGGACTACTCCCACCTCCAGCTTATTTCCCTTTAAATGTAGCCTTAAATAAAGAAGGGTATGAAAGTATTGATGCTATAATCAAAAAAGGAATGTATGCTTTTAGTCCGAATGAGTTTGAACTGGCGGCTAATAATACACAAGCTATTATATTAGATGTAAGACATCAAAATGATTTTGTAAAAGGACATATCCCAAGATCCATATTCATTGGTTTGGATGGTAGTTTTGCACCTTGGGTAGGAACATTGATAAAAGACATTAAGCAGCCTATATTATTAGTTGTGGATGAAGATCGAGTAGAAGAAGCGATTACCCGATTGTCTAGAGTGGGTTTTGATCAAGTCATTGGTTATTTGAAAGGAGGATATGCTGCTTGGGTTAAAGAAGGAAAACAAAGTGATCAAATGGATTCTATTGACCCATTAGTTTTTGAAGGAGTTCGAAATGAAAAACCGAATTTGGCTATTATTGATGTTCGAAAGCCAAGTGAGTTTTTATCTGAACATATAATTGATGCCCAAAATTATCCATTAGCAGAGTTTGATAATCAATTTTTAGGTTTACCTAAAGAAAGACTTTATATACATTGTGCTGGAGGATATCGTTCGGTAATAGCAGGTTCAATTTTAAAGTCAAAAGGTATACATAACTTGGTTAATATCGAACAAGGTTTTAAAGGAATCAAAAAACAAAACATTCCGATATCAAATTATGTGTGTCCAAGTACTTTATAAATCTAGAAATGCTTACCAATAACTTCACATTCATCTACTAGTCGAGTAAGTAATTTACTGCCCACCAAACGGGCTACGGTAGACATTGGATTTTCGCTTGCTCGGAAAGCATATGCATATTTTCTAATGATAGCATCTAAATGGATCACACTGCTTTTTTCTAAACAAGATTTAAGCAGTTTGTCCAATTGGCTAGGCGAGTTTTCGAATTCTTGATAATCTTCTTCAAAACAAGCACAAGTGGCATCTGAAACCGCTTGTACAGGATCTTCAATGTATTGATCAAAGATCAATTCATTGGGGTCCACTCGAAGATCATAAGCAAAATAGTAGGCCGCTAATTTTCTAGAAGCTTCACACTGTTTTAGCGAACGACGAATTAATGAACTAGGCAACTCTTGTACAGAAAACACATCGTATTGTTCAAACAAATCATCCATGTGAATTTCAAAGGTTTCGTAAAGGCAATCTACTGCTTTTTGTTTGATGTCACCTGATTCATCTACAGATTCAAAACAAGTACACAAATCATCAAGAAAGTTTTCATACAAATCTTGGGCTTGTACTGTACAAGCAAAAAATAAAAAACTACATAAGATGAAAAAGTGCTTCATGATTTAATCTAAAATTTCAACAATTCTAAGTTCTACACGTTGGTTTTTCTTTCGTCCTTCAATCGTATCATTGGTGGCGATGGGTTGTGTTTTTCCATAACCTTGATGCGATATTTTCTTGGCAGATATTCCAGCCTTGACTAAAAACTCTGCTACGGTTTGTGAACGCCCGTCAGAGAGTTCTTTGGCAAAAGTATGGCTGCAAATTCCATTGGTATGCCCACCTATTTCTACTACAAGTTGTGGATTTTGTTTCAAAAATTCCAGTACTCGGTTCAATTCATTATTCGAAGCTTCCTTTAACGTAGTTTTATTTGCATCAAAGAAAATATTATTCATAGGAATAATTTGCCCTACTTTAATGGGATATAACAAAATGTCTTTTTCCAATTCTCGATACTGCGGCTCTTCTTCCTCTTCTGGCTTTGGAGCAGGTGTACCTGCCAATTCGCGATCTCGTTCTTGCTCTTGCATTTGTCGTTTAAGCTTCTGTTCTATTTCTCTACGCAATTTTTGTTCCAGCTCTTTCTTTAATCGAAATTCCATTTCTTTTTTGAGCTGTTCTTTAATTGGATCACGCAATTGATCTCTAAGGTCATCTTCAATTTGATCCTTTAATGAGTTACGCAATTCATCTTCAATTTCTTTTTTGAGTTGATTACGCAATTCATCCTCTACCTCGTCTTTCAAATCATTTCGCAATTCGTCTTCTACATTTTTTTGAAGATCATTCCGCAAATTATCAGACACTTGTTTTTCTAAATCTTGCCGCAATTGATCCTCTACATTTTTCCGCATATCATCTTGTAATTGATCTCGGATATCATCTTCTAAATCGGTTTCCAATTCTTTCTTTACTTCGTCAATGAGTTCGTTTTGTAGTTTATTACGGACTTCATCACGCAGTTCGTTTTCTAAGTCTTCTCGCACCTTAGCTTCAATTTCTTCAAAAGATGGACCCGCAGGAGGAACTGGTTTTGCTTCTTCTACCACTGGTTTTTCTTCTTTACTTGGACTCGATGGACGATCATCAATAGGTGTAGATGGTTTTTCTCTAGGTTCTACTTGAACTACTTCTTTCGGTTCCTCTTTCACAATCGGTTCTTCCTTGACCGTTTCTTTTACTGGAGTCTCTTCTCCAAAAAGTTCTTCGTATCGACGTTTCTTTTCTTCTGCTTCTGGGTCAAGTTCTTTGGGATTATTGGTAGGGGGATTATCTACCGTTTGATTATTATTAGATGGTGCAGGTATAGTTTCTACTATTTCGGTTTGAGGTTTTTCTTCTTTTTCTGGTTCACCAAAAACTTCTTCATATCGACGTTTCTTTTCTTCTGCTTCTGGATCAAGTATTTTAGATTCATTAGAAGGCGAACTAACTATGGATGGATTATTAGTTGGTTTAGTTTCTACGGTTGATGTTTCTTCTTCTTTTGGTGCGGGCTTATTTTCTGTTTTGGGTTTAGGTTTTTCCTCTTCAAATAATTCGGCGTATCGTTTCTCTTTATCAGTCATTGGCCGCTCTTTAGGTTGCTCTTTTACCGTTTGTGGTTTAGTGACAATGACAGGGGAGGACTTGGTCTTTTTCGTCTCCTCCTTAGATTCTGTGGTTTTTTTAGGAGCAGAAGCGATTGGTTCATCTTCATACAAAGAAAGGTATTTTTCCTTTAGCGATTTGATTTTTGGATTAGATTCGTAGGTGTTTTCTTTAGGCTTTTCTTTTTCAGCTACAGGAGGCAATTTATTAAAGTCATCCCAAAGTTTTTCTCGTCTTGTGCCTAAGTCATTTAGATCATTTTCTAAATCGGTAAGTTGATCTTTTAGCTTTTTTATTTCATTCGAATTATTAAAATTTAAAGCAGGTCTATTCGGATTTATTTGAGAAAGAATTGTTGGATCTTCTCCATCATAATCAATAGACTCGATATCGTCAATACCTGTTTGATCCATATGATTACTCACGGGGAAGAACCCAGGGATTTCGGCAGAAATTTCATAATCTTCCCCATAAGGAAGAATAACTTGAAAGCCTTCTTTTTCCGAACTTTGCCCAAGTCCTTCTTGAATATCTTCAAGTAAAGGTTTGTATTTTAATTGTCCTTCTATCGGTTGATTTGTCTCCGCATTCAGCAAACGTCCTTTGAGTAATGTTACAGGTTCAGGTTGAACTTCTTTAGGTAAACGAATACGATATAAATTGGACATACCTGTTTGCATCGCTTCAAAATCAGAAGAGAAATAAGCATATTCACCAGAGGCTGGAATGGTATAATTAAAATCGTGTCCTTTCTTATTAATCTGTGGTCCAAGGTTGAGTGGGGTCGTCCAATTTTCCCAACTGTTATCTAATCGTCTACTCATAAACACATCAAGTCCTCCATAGCCTCGATGTCCATTCGAAGAGAAGTAAATGGTTTTCCCATCCGCGGCCAAAAAGACACTGGCTTCCATGCCTGAAGTATTAATCGTTTTTCCAAGGTTTTTGGGTTCGCCCCAAGTGCCGTCTGCATAGCGATGACTCACATAAATATCTCGATCACCTAAGCCTCCTTCACGCTCTACCGTCATGACTACGGTTTTCCCGTTTACACTGACATGATAACAAACAAAAGGATTTTCATTATAGTGATTTTTGATGTTTAATAATTTTGGAAAAGCCCAAGCATTTCGTCGTTTTTGTGCGATGGATAATCCATCTTTAGCGGCTTTTTTACTATAGTCATTGGCTAAGTAAATAGTTTGTCCGTCAGGACTAATCGCACAAACAAAATTATGTTTATCATTATTTAAAGGCGTTCCAATATTTGTCGCTCTACTCCAAGTATCGTTGGCTTGCCGTTTACTTACCCAAATATCGTCTTGGTTTTCTTCCCCAAGATTGTCTGGATGCCATTTTCTCGCAAAATATAAGGTTTGTCCATCAGGTGAAATGATGGGTAATCGTTCGGCATATTTGGTGTTTACATTGGGGCCTAAGTTTTCTGGTGGCGCTACTTTTTCCGCATAGGTCATGATATTAATATCAATTTTTACGGGTTCCGTACTTTCACTAATTCCAATGGCGTCAATTTGTTGTCGTCCTTGGACTTCTTTTGTTTTTAATACAATTTTAGCTTCGTGCACTTTATAACTCGTGCGACCGAAGGTGTGGCTAAACAAGCGACTACCTCCTAAGACACCTTTAGGCGTTTTGTTTTCATATACCTTATTCGATTTTCCTTTTTCATCATACAGAAAAATTTGATAAATGGCCCCTGGATTTAAGGTTTCTGCTACTACCACTTGTCGAGCATAACTAGGTTTATTAAATCGAACACGAACAAATTCTGTGGTATTGCTTCCATCTGTTTTGGGTGCCCAAGCGACATCGCTTTGTCCATATGCAGGATATTTATTTGGTGCACCAAGTACTTGTTTGGCTCCAGATATTTGAGCATCATATTGTGTAGAGTATTTGACTAATTCTCCAGCCCATTCAATAGATTGCCCAAAACATAAAGGGGAGATAAGAATACAAAAAGACAAGAGGAGTAAAGCGCAACGGGTCATAATGGATTTTTTAAAAATAGTCCAATAAATAATACGAATACTCAATTTACAGATTAATCCCCAAAATTCTCAGTGTTTCATAGTCAAATTGCCCCATAGGAAGCTGCTTGTCTTTTTGAAATTGTATAATTGCCAATTTAGTTCGTTGATCTAAAATGCCATCTGCTTTCCCTTTCAAGTAACCTTGTTTTTTTAAAGTCTTCTGAATTTGTGTTAAATGACTTAAAGCTAATTGATCACAAATTACAGGCAAAGATTGAGTTTTATCTCCGTCTTTAATCAACTTCAACTTATAGATGGTTTTATATTCTGCTGGGATTTCTGTTAATCCACTTACGGCTTCTTTACTAAGGACCACCCGTTTGATCGTTTTTTTGACTTCAGGCACCACCGTTTCTTTAATTTGAGGAGGAGAAATTAAAGCGTAACGTGTTAAAACCATTTCTTCTTGTTCAATGGTTTCTCCTGTGGCTAACTTTACTTCACAGGTACGTACACTGATGGTTGTACTATCATAGGAAGGTGGAAAATTACCAGGCATAAATTCTAAACAATCATCCTCTTCTGTGGCGACACAATTGGGCTTAACGTAGAAGTTCCAACGTCGAGTGGGAGGTGTAGTTTCATACGATTCGGTAAATTTTTCATAACATGTAGTTTCTTCTTCTTTGGTATCCTTTTTTATACTCAAATGATTATAGGCTTCTTTTAGAATAACCGTCTCTTTAATGGTATCGTATACCGCAGGAATAATTTCATATTTAATTTGTTGTGGACTGATGGTATATTCAATTTCGATGGTGTCAAACTCGGGTTCAAAAATGTCAATACGTGTGTAGGATGGGTTTACTAATACCTGCTCACGAATGGTATCGAAAACGGGAGGAATTAAACAAGTCGCATAACAATTCCCATCAATATCATTTTTAGCAAAAAATACATCAAGTTCTTCTTGGGAATACAATCCAAAGGAAATACAAGCGATCAAAATAGTAGAAAATAACTTATGGATATTCATCAAATCAAAATTTACTTAAAAAGCAGGTTACACAAAATTATTTTTAGACATAAAAGATAAGAAGCTTTTATACCTTATAAACCAAAGAAAACGCAATTTCATTGGAATGTTCCTAATATATAGGATAAAAATCAGGCCAAAATTTAAGTAGGAATAGTTGGTTAAGGAATATTGTTCAAAGGTAGCCAAAAAATGTGTAACTTAGCCCATGTAAAAAAGGACTTTAACGGAATGAGTAATTATATACCCATCGAGCCAGAACAAAAGGCTTTAGAAATTAATTTAGACAATACCATTTACGGCACATTTGCAGAAATAGGCGCTGGTCAAGAAGTCGCACGTCATTTCTTTCAAGCAGGTGCAGCGGCTGGAACCATTGCCAAAACGATGTCTGCTTATGATAAAACCTATAGTGATTGTATTTATGGAATCGAAGAATCTGGGCGTTATGTTTGTGAATCTCGATTATATAAAATGTTGGATCATGAATATGGGCTTTTGGAAGAACGACTAGGGAACACCCGAAAAGGAACCACTTTCTTTGCTTTTGCAGATACCATTTCAGCCATTAATTATACTAAAACCATTAAGGGACATGGTTGGTTAGGTGTGCGATTTCAATTGCATCCTGGTGGACCATCTAATGATGTAGTGGTACATGTGAAAATGAGCGATAAAGATACGCGTCTTCAACAAATGGCTATAGGTATTTTAGGTGTAAATTTAGTTTATGCTTGTTTTAAACACCTAAATGATCCGGAGCATTTCGTTAAATCTTTAGTCGATAATTTAATCGATCGGGTAGAAGTAGACATGGTACGAATTACGGGCCCTGATGTAAAACATATTGACAATCGACTGATCAGTTTGATGCTGGTTAAATATGGTCTTACTGAAGTAAGTATGTGCGCGCCCGATGGCCTGAGTATTCATGCTTCTGAATTTTTATATAAAAAACATGTGCTCATTGTAAGAGGAAGTTATCGCCCGCCTACTTTGGTGAATATGGACATGCGTGCAATTAGTACCACTCAATTTTTGGCTGAGCCTGATGCCGATGCCGATCATACTTTTGTCTTAAATGAAATTACGATTACGAATCTAAAACTTGAAGGTGAAATTAATGATCAAGACTTTTTAGATCGTGCAGAAATCATTGGAGCTTTAGGACAAACGTTAGTGATTTCTAATTGTGAAGAACACCACAAATTAATCAATTACCTTGGGGACTATAAAATTCGAAAACTCGGATTAGTATTAGGGGTGAAAGTATTGTTAAAGTTGATTAATGAAAAATATTATCAACATGAAAATGATGATTTACTTGCGGCCTTTGGCGAATTGTTTACTAAGAATGTAAAACTTTATGTTTATCCCTCTTTACAAGAAGGAAGTGCAGAATTGATGACAAGTAAAAATTTACCTGTTCCTGATGGACTTACCTTTTTGTATAAACATTTACTAGAACGAAATCGCCTGGTAGATTTAGAAGGGTTTGATAAAAATATTTTGCACATTTACTCTAATGAAGTGCTACAAATGCTTCGGGCAGATGAAGAAGGGTGGGAGAAATTAGTCACACCCAAAGTAGCCAATTTAATTAAAGAACGCTGTTTATTTGGTTTTCCTTGTGAACGATTAGAATTTGAATATTAATGAAAATCCAAACCTTTTTTTATCTCTTTTTATTTGTTGCTTTAGGCATCACATCTTGTAATTTGCCCGCAGGGGAAAATGAAAATTCGGTGACCACCAACTCAATGGTAAATACAAGCACAAATGAAACTACCAAAGAACCAAAAGATACGGTTATGAAAGAAATTCCAAAGCCTATAGAAAAGCCGGTCACTAAAGATCAAGCAATGACAGATATCGGTTATCTTATGGGAAAATTTGAACCGAGCAAACATAAACAATTTTCGAAAGTAAAAGCCATGCATGGAAATGGTCGAACAATGTACCTTCGAACAGAAGCGTATAATGCATTTGAAAAAATGTTTGATGCCGCGAAGAAAGATGGAGTCGTATTGCAAATCATATCTGCTACAAGACCTTTTCATCATCAAAAAAGTATTTGGGAAGCAAAATGGACTGGAGGAAGATTGGTCGGTGGGAAAAACTTATCAAAAGCAATACCTGAACCTGCAGCCCGCGCCCTAGAGATTTTAAAATTTAGCTCTATGCCTGGAACCTCAAGACACCATTGGGGAACCGACCTTGATTTAAATAGTTTAGAGAATAGCTATTTTGAAAAAGGGAAAGGTTTGAAAATTTATGAATGGTTATCTGCCCATGCCAAAGACTATGGATTTTGTCAACCTTATTCGCCAAAAGGAGAAGAAAGACCACATGGATATGAAGAAGAAAAATGGCATTGGACTTACATGCCCGTTTCTCAAAAATTGACGGCTGATTTTGCAGCTCAAATTCAAAACGAAAGTATTAAAGGATTTAAAGGTTGTGAATCTGCGCCTTTAATCGATGTGGTTCAAAAATATGTATTAGGTATTAATAAAAGCTGTAAATAAAATGCTCGTATATTGGGGAATTGCTGTACTTGGTTGTATTGCAACCGCAATCTTTATCTCTAAAAAACAAGGAGATAAGCAACGACGTTTGGAAGAACGTGTAAAACGACAAGAACGCATTCGTCAGAAATTGAACGATCAAAAAGAGCGAGGAGAAAATTAATTTTTTTATCAAAATAAAATAAAACGATATGGCTTTAACCGAGTCGAACATGTTACCTCTGGGCACGCTTGCTCCAGATTTTACTTTACCTGACACCGTTTCAGGAAAAGAACTTTCACTAACAGATATTAAAGGAGAAAATGCCACAGTCATTGTATTTTCTTGTAATCATTGTCCTTTCGTTATTCATATCAACGACGAGTTAGTTCGTGTAGCCAATGATTATGCGTCTAAAGGAGTCAATTTTGTAGCGATCAGCTCCAATGATGTAGAAAATTATCCGATGGATGCACCCGATAAAATGACGGAATTAGCAAAATCTGCGGGTTATACTTTTCCTTATCTTTACGATGAAAGTCAAGCAGTCGCCAAAGCTTATGATGCTGCGTGTACCCCAGACATTTATGTATTTGATGCTGCCTCAAAATTGGTTTATCGAGGACGATTAGATGGCGCTCGCCCAGGCAATGACATTCCTTTAACAGGAGAAGATTTAAGAGCTGCATTGGACACCGTATTACAAGGAGAGGAAATTGCCACACCACAAATTCCTTCCGCAGGCTGTAATATCAAGTGGAAAAAATAGTGCGTTTTATTGAAACGCTTTATTATATATGTTATCCCAAAAATTAATTAATTAAATCACACATTATGAGTTTAATTCAATCGTTTAAAAGTTCAGAATTAGGAAAAGTTTTGGCTTCTTGGTTTACACTTACAAGAACTAATTTTGGAGCCTCTTTTTTAACCTCCTTAATAGCCTTTATTGTTATGGTGGTTTTTATCACTTTACTTAGTTTGCTAATAGGAGCCATTGCCATGTCAGTGATAGAAAGTGGTGGCGGAAATTTTTTAAATATGTCCAATCCTGAAGAATTATTGAAAAACCCTTTCAGTATGTTTTTTGGTTCTAATGTTGGCATTAGTGTAATTTTATACATGATTCTTTTCTTCATGATTATTTGTTCTGCATTGTCCTATATCTGGGGATGGGCATTTCATCTTATGTTTATCATAAAAGATAAAGTAAGTCGGGGAGAAGAGGCTTCCTTTGGTAAAGCATTTCCACAAAGTTTAGGTACGAATTGGAAACGGATGGGGATGTTTTTTCTTTTACTGTCTGTAATACAAATGTTTTTATATATCCTAAATGCCTACATTCTTTATCAGTATGTGGTTACTGGAAGTGGCATTCTTTATTATTTAAGTTTGCTTGTCTCAGTGGTTATTCCAATTCTCATTTACACTAAATTTATATTAACGCCTGCATTTATTTGTAAAGAAAATCAAGGTACTGTTGAAGCGATGTCGAGTAGTTGGAATGCAGTAGAAAATACACGATTTTGGAAGTATGCTATTGTAGGTATTGTTATTACTTTTGCTTTTTCTTATTTACTAGGATTTATTACCGAACAATTGGTTTTTGTGCCACTTGCGACACTTTGGTTGCTTTTGCTAGTTATTATGTTCTTAGCCATTTATATGGCCTGTTATACGGCAGCCTCTGTCGCTTTATATTTCAGACTAACAGAAGCGGGAGAAGATACAGAAGAAGATCAAGCTTTATTTGATTCTTTAATTACAGAAGATTAGTATTTAAATCAGTAAATCTATTTTTTATAAAAATATTTGCGTCATTTTGTGTTTTGTAAAAGAAACTCTAAATGGCGCTTTTTTAATATATTAACTTAACGAGACTTTATATTTTTGAATTAAATAAGGCTAGTGTTTACGACGGATGGCTAACCTTTAAATACAGGCGCTATATTCTATAAGAGTTAATTGAGCCTGTAAGCTTTAAATTTATGTGTCTTGAAAAAGAATATATATTGAATGTGAATTTATTTGTTGAACTTAGGTTGTCTTAATATGGTACATTGAGGAAAATGGTACTGCTATATTAGTATTTCCATTTTAATC
>JAHDCJ010000032.1:37888-46185 GCA_020629935.1 Saprospiraceae bacterium
GCAGATAAAGAAGCCCGTAAAGACAAACAAAAGGCAGATAAAGAAGCCCGTAAAGACAAACAAAAGGCAGACAAAGAAGCACGTAAAGCGCGAAAAAATAACAAAGGTGGAGGAAAAGGAAAAGGAAAAGGAAAAAATAGGTAGTTATATCTAAAAAAACAAACATCCAATAAGGTCAATTTATTTGATCATATTGGATGTTTTTTATTGTAACTGTTGTTTCGGTAAGTATATCAATAGATTTTAGTATTAAAATGCTTCTTAAAACAACGTTGTGCAAAAAATAGTAAAACTATTTCAAGCCTAGGTCTTTACCTTTGAAAAATAAGGATTTATCCTCCCACTTCAAACGTAATTTTTACATTGACTCTAAACTCAGTTACTCGATCTTTTTTTACCACTGCACTTTGAGATTGTACAAAAACAGATCGAATGTTTTTTACTGACTTAGATGCACGTTTTACTGCTAGTTTAGTAGCATCTTCCCAACTTTTTTCAGAATTGGCTAATACTTCAATGACTTTTAAAATGGCCATAAAATTAAATTTAAATGATTAAAAAAATATATATAAACTTAGAAATACCCTAAGTTTTATTTAAATTGGGGCAAATCGCTTCCATAAGATGTGGATTAAGTAAAGAAGTAAGGTGTTACTTTTATGAAGCGAATAAGTCTTAAAAGTAGTTTTTTTATTTCATTTTTAAAAATTTATAATAAATGGCCGATATTCTTGGTTTACTCACACAACAATTAGGCGGTAATACGCTTGCAAACATCAGCAACCAATTAGGCGCTGATCAAGGTCAAGTGCAAAATGCAATGGGTGCTGCACTTCCTTTATTACTTAAAGCATTGGCTAATAATACCCAAAATCAACAAGGTGCAGAAGCTTTGGCTGGCGCATTAGATCGTGATCATGATGGTGGAATTTTAGATAACCTTGGTAGCTTTCTAGGAAATAAGCAAGATCAAGATCACCACGGAGGAGGAATTCTAAAACACTTATTAGGTGGAAAACAACCAAGTGTAGAAAACGCAATTAGCCGTAACTCTGGCTTAAGCTCTGGAGCCACTTCTGGTCTTTTAAAAATGCTAGCTCCTATGTTATTAGGTTCTTTAGGCAAACAAAAAAGACAAAGCGGATTAGACGCTAGCGGAATTGCCGGTTTATTGGGCGGCTTAGTTCAAAAAACAGAACGAAGACAACCACAAAGTATGGGCATCCTTAGCCGTTTATTAGATCAAGATGGTGACGGTAGTGTTAATGATGACGTATTGGGCATTGGTATGAAATTCTTAGGAAATATGTTTACACGTAGATAATCATTATTTCTTTCAAAATAAAAACCCACATTTGGCTTCTCGCTGATGTGGGTTTTTTTTATGTTTTGATATACCTAAGATTTAAAATATTCGTTATAATAGGCACACACTTGTTGAACCAAAAAATGATTTCAAATGCAACGTATTGACTTTTCTTTTTTTTCGAAAAAAATAATAAAAACGAGCTTGCTTTTCTGCTGCTCTTTCTTACTTCTTGGCCCCAAAACATTTGCTCTAGAACAAGAGAAAAAATACGTAAACTTTAATGAGGTTTATGAATTGGCTAATATTATTTTAGCGCTAACTGAGCATGGTCTAACCGATAAAAATGAAGTTAATAAAGCATCTAAATATTATCAAGAAGTGCTTACTTATTTTGATGCATATAAAACACATCCTATTATTCAAAAAGCGAATTACTCTAGAGAATTATGGGATAAGTTTTTGAGCTTTCGAACGGACGCAGTAGCTTTTCAATTTAATAAAGAAAATCAATTGATTCGACAACATGAGTTTTATGCAATGGGTAAAAATATCAACGAATTTGAAACTCATCTTGAACTGATTAATGACTTTGCACAACAATCGAATTTTAGAGCTTTTTATAAAAGCAAGCAAGCTTTTTTTGAAGACCTTCAATTAAAGTATGAATCGAGTTTAATGATGGAAGAAATCCAATCTTTCTTGAGTCATGAATTTAAAACTTCTCATGATCTCAACCTTCAGTTGATTGTTTCGCCATTAGTTGGAAGAATGCATTGTCAACGTTTTTTTAATGAAAAGGCAACTAGTTTTGTTAATGTTCCAGCGTATCTTTTTTCCATAAATAATATCGAAGAGGCGGATCCTAAAGTGGTGGCTATGGGCTTGCATGTGTACTTTACAGAAATTGATCATGATTATGTAAATCCAACAACTCGGGTGTATAAAAAACTATGTAAGAAAAAATTCAAAGCCATAAATTGGGATAAAGATAGTGGCTATGTAAAGAACCGTTTTGGTACCTTTAATGAATATATGACTTGGGCCGTTTATGATTTATTTGTTAAAAAATATTTTCCTAAAGTAGCAGAGGAGGTAAGTGAAAAATGGCATAAAATAAATCAATCAAGAGGCTTCTTTGCTAGTCAGAAATTTGGAGAACAATTGACTACGCTTTATATGAATAAAAGTAAGGAGGAAACGATTTATGATTTATATCCTAAACTGTTAGACTGGTGTATGCGTGTACAGCATGATCTAGAATAAAATTTAAGGTAAAAAGAAAAACGCTTCAATTATTTATGAAATAGTTGAAGCGTTTTTTATTTAAAAAGAATGAATCGATCTTGTGATTTACTTCATTTCAATTTGCTCAATAAGATCACCAATTTCCAATTGATGAACGACATCCATTCCATTAGTTACCTTTCCGAAAATGGTATAGCGACCATCTAGGTGTGGGGTAGGAGAATGCGTAATAAACCATTGCGCACATTCGGTATCTTTGCCTGCAGAAGCCATACCAATATAACCCGCATCATCATAATACAAAGGACTAAATTCAGATCGGATAGAATAAGATTCGCTTCCCCAACCATCGCCTCGTGGACAGCCACCTTGTGCTACAAAATTAGGAACGACTCGATGTACATTTTTCCCATTATAATAACCATCGATGACAAGTCGCGCAAAATTGACCACAGTACCCGGAGCTAAATCGGGATATAATTCTAATTGAATATTTCCTTTTGCTGTTTTAATTTCTACGCCCGATCCTTCAGTTAGTTTAGTTAATAATTCCATATCAATTGGATGATTATAACTTGGTTTGGCACTTTCTTTTTCAGGTTTACCATTCAAGAAATCTAAAGTCTTTTGAAGTGAATAGGCTGTTTCTGTATCTCTTGGTAACTCTAGTTTATTAATGGCTTGACTAATAAAATCTAAAGAATCTAATCTAGATTTATAGTCCAAATCGGGGTTGCGGTAAACACCCGCCGCAATATCCATCATAGCTACATCGCCGCTATTAACCGCTTGCTTTAAGAATCCATCTATTTTATTTTCAGCTATTCGATAGTAGGTTCCAAACATACGTTTAAAATCCTTATGCTGTCTAATATTGGCTAAAGCATCCATCCCTGTTGTTCGAATGGCAGGATGACTATTCCCAAAAACTTTTTCAGCAATGAACGGAAACTCAAAACCGTTTTCGGCAATAGCTGTTAGCATAGCTGCTTGTTCATAGACATTGCTTGTAGAATCATATTGCATCTTTATTTTATTACTAAAGAAGTTACGTGTACGAGAACTTCGGTAAGCGGTGTTTTTTATTACGGCACCCAACATGGCTTGTTTGGCTCGCCAATGTTTGATCTTTTGCGCTTCTTCAAAATAAAAACCTGCATCTTCTGAAGTCCCATTATTCTTAAAATAATTGGCTGCGGTTAATGCAACCATTGGATGTGTGTCTAAAGATGCACGTAGGGCAAGATCCTTAGCTTGTTCGTAACTAAAGTGTTTTAGAGAACCAATAATATTATTCCGTACGCGATAATCTTTTTCTACTTCATATGTTTTTCTTAGCGTTTCAAAAGCTTGTGCGCCACCTGTTCTTGCCAAACCAACTGCCTGATTCATCTTCGCATTGGGATTGTTTTCTGCAATAAAAATAGAGTTGAGACTTGCTTCGAACGGTTTTAAGTCAATGTCTTTTGCCCTTTGTAAATAAGCACTGGCAATAGTTCGTGTTTCAAGATCCAAGCCTGGCGTCAATAAGATATCTATGATTTTTTTGGTTCCTAACGTACTCGTCTTTTTACGCAATGCAAACCGATAAATTCCACGAGCAAGGCCTGTTAATAATGCGGTGTCTTGGCTTTGGTACGTTTTAATATTTCCTAATAATTCTAATTGAGGAAGATCGCCACAACGTCCAACGGCTTCCAACATAGCCCCTTGTACTTTTCTAGATTTTTCACTTCGAAATAAATTGGTAAAGGTTGGGATGGCAGAAGGATCACCTATCTGACCTAAAGCGTAGGCGCTTAATGCTCGAATATCTTCATAGAGTGTATCGTTTTGCAATTGTTTGACTAAGCCAGGGATTAATGCTTTATCTTGCATTGAAGCCGCCGCATTAGCCGCAAAATAACGGTAATTGGCCTTCTCATGATTTAGAAATGGAATTAAGTCCTCTGCACTCCGTTTATCCTGAATGTCAAGTAGTTTAATAATTTCAGGATCAGCCCAATCCATAGCTAAGGATTCCGTTTTAGGTTCACTTGGTCGACAACTTGATAATAAGAATAAGATGGAAATACCAAGTAAAATAAATAGGTTTTTACGATTCATGTGCGTATATATTTCAAAATTTATGACACAAAGTTAAGTAAAGCGGTACAATAATTTGATCACTTACCTAAATGTTTATAAATTTACATTTCTTATTATTATATTTTTGATCATAAACCCTTAAAATATTCATGTCAAAGATCCTTACCATTACATCTGATTTGGGAATGAAAGATCATTACGTTGCGGTAATTAAAGGGCTTCTTTTGTCAAAAAATGAAGGATTACAAATTGTGGATGTCACGCATGAAATAAAGCATTATGATATTGCACAAGCGGCTTTCGTTGTAAAAAATACATGGAAAAATTTTCCTAAAGGAACAGTACATTTAATTCATATTAGTCATCATTCCAATCCCAATAGTCCTATGGTCTTGGTCAAAAAAGAGGATCAGTTTTTTATTGCTCCAGATAATGGACTACTTTCCCTATTATTTGATGAAATGCCAAAGACTAGTTTTTATCTTCCTCAATTGGAAGGAAATAATCATCTTCAACAACATAATATTGCAGAAGCCACGGCCAAAATATTTTTAGGAACACCCTTAGCAGAAATAGGCCAACCTGTAGATAAATTGATGGAGCGAATTACCCTACAACCGATTTTAGAACGCGGTCAAATTGGGGGCACCGTAATTTATATCGATCATTTTGGAAATGCCATCATTAATATTACAAAAGAATTATTTGATCGAGTACAAGAAGGCCGATCCTTTAAATTATTTTTTCGAAGAAATGATCCTATTTGCCAATTGTCTACGCATTATTCAGAGGTAGCAGTAGGGGAGACCTTATGCCTTTTCAATGACGCAGGTTTTTTAGAAATTGCAATTAATATGGGAAATGCAAAAGCATTGCTTGGTCTTAAGATTGACGATGCGGTACAAATCGATTTTGAAAATTAATACAATGAAAATAAAGCGAATAGTTAAACTCACCTTTAAACAAGAAAAGGTCGATGAATTTTTAACTACCTTTGAACAAAATAAAAAAACAATCCGATCTTTTGAAGGTTGTCAACATTTAGAATTGCATCAAGATGCACATCAATCCAATGTTTTTTTCACCCTCTCAATATGGGATGATGAGACTTTTTTAGATGCATATCGAAATAGTCCATTTTTTAAAGAAACATGGAAAAATGTAAAACCAAACTTTGATGCTAAACCTGAAGCTTACAGTCTTGTGGAAAAAGGACGCGCATAATTTATAATAACCACTTATGGAAATAATTAATCTAGATGCCTACCAAATCATTGTGGCGGAAGAAGAAATTTGGACGGTCATCAATAATGTGTTGAAACAAGGCAAAACGTATTCTAAAATCTTTGTTTTAGTAGATGAAAATACCCATCGAGATTGCCTATCTATTTTGGAAAAAAATCTTACCGAAATTCCTTTAGAAATCATCCAAATTCAATCGGGGGAATTGCGTAAAAATTTGAACACTTGCCAACATATTTGGAATGCCTTATTACATAAAGAAGCCGATCGAAAAGCCTTAATGATTAATTTAGGTGGTGGGGTAATTGGAGACATGGGCGGATTTTGTGCCAGTACTTTTAAAAGAGGATTTGACTTTATTCAAATGCCGACGACTTTGCTCGCTCAAGTAGATGCTTCTATAGGAGGAAAACTTGGAATTGATTTTCAAGTAGGACAAATGGCGCCGATTAAAAATTGTATTGGGCTATTTCGAAATCCACAGGCGGTTTTAGTGTATCCTCCTTTTCTTGAGACTTTGCCGCCAAGAGAATTGCGCAGTGGGTATGCCGAAGTGATTAAACATGCATTAATTGCTTCGGAAACGATGTGGGAACAATTAAGCCAAGTTCAAGATTTAAAGATGATTAATTGGACGAGTTTAATTCCAGCTTCTATTCGAATTAAACAAGAAATTGTAAAGGCTGATCCTTATGAAAAAGGAGAGCGGAAAAAGCTTAATTTTGGACATACCATTGGTCATGCCATAGAGAGTTATGCTTTACAAAAAGGACTATCGCTTTTACATGGGGAAGCAATTGCTATTGGTATGATCTGCGAAGCATTTTTATCACATAAAGCCTTTGTATTAAAAACCAGTGCACTTCAAACCATTGCCAACTATCTAATAGGTGTTTACGGTAAAAAGAATCTAGATTTCGAATCCTTTGATCATTTGATCAATTTGATGCGACAAGATAAAAAGAATGAAAATCAACAAATTAATTTTACCTTATTACGAAGCCCAGGACATGCAGTGATTAACCAAACCTGCGACTCGGAGTTGATAAGAGATAGTCTTCAATTTTACAATAATTTATAGTATGCCCGACGTATATCGTGTTCGAAAAAAAGACCCCACCATATTTGGAACTATTGCCCTTAATGGATCGAAAAGTATCAGTAATCGAGTACTAATTATTCGAGCATTGTCGGGTCAAGATTTTGAAATTAAAAACTTGTCGAATGCTGCGGATACAAGTAAGTTAGAAAGTCTACTAAACTCCAACCAAGAAATATTGGATGCAGGACCCGCAGGTACTACTTTTCGATTTTTAACAGCCTATCTCGCCTTTCAAAATAATACCAAAATATTAACGGGATCGGAAAGGATGAAACAACGTCCAATAGGTATTTTAGTAGATAGCTTGAACCAACTCGGAGCAAATATTGAGTATTTAGAGAAAGAAGGATTTCCTCCTTTAAAAATTCATCCGCCTAAAAAAGAAACTCCAGATGCTTCATTAGAGGTTCCTGCGGATATCAGTAGTCAATTTATCTCTGCTTTACTATTGATTGCCCCAACCTTACCTAAAGGCTTAAAAATTCGATTAGTAGGCAAAGTAGTTTCTACACCTTATATACAAATGACCTTGAATATTATGCGTTATTTTGGCATTTCTGGAATTTGGGATATGCGTGAAGGAACCATAGAAATTAGTCCACAAAATTATAGACCTCGTGCCTTTTCTGTGGAGGCAGATTGGTCAGCAGCTTCCTATTATTATACGATGGTTGCTTTTAGTGAAAAAGCCAAACTTCGATTAAATGGTCTTTTTGAAGATAGTGTGCAAGGTGATGCTGTTCTAGCCGATATTTTCCAACCCCTTGGTGTAGAAACAGAATTTGACCAAGAAGGAATTACCCTAACACGTACTGCACGATATACTGGAATGCTTGAACAGAGTTATAATAATTGTCCTGATTTAGCACAATCCTTAGCCGTCTTATGTGGGGGCATTGGTCTACCAGGTATATTCCGAGATTTAGGTACGTTGAAGATTAAAGAGACCGATCGAATTAAGGCATTGACGACAGAACTTGAAAAAGTAAACGTACGATTTGAATCGCTTCCTAAAAACTTACAAAGTCATACGAATGATCATGCACATGCCATACGAGGAAAAGCTTCAAAAGACGCAGTGATCCGTTTTGATACCTATGAGGACCACCGAATGGCTATGGCTTTTGCTCCATTAGCGATTCTATTAATGGAGATATTTATTAATGAGCCAGAGGTCGTAGGTAAATCCTATCCCAATTTTTGGAAGGATTTGGAGAAGATCGGCTTTGAGGTTGATGATTTAACGGGGTTTGTGAATTAGATGTTTTTTTTGTCCTTTTCCTTGATGAAAAGAACGAAAAATCAAGACTT
>JAHDCJ010000033.1:0-18585 GCA_020629935.1 Saprospiraceae bacterium
CTAAAATTCAAATCGGTATATCGTTTCATGAATATACGTTTCCTCAGGCATTAAAATGCAATTAGGAAAATGCTTATAATTAGGCGAATCTGGAAAATATTGGGTTTCTAAACATAGACCGCTGTAGGCTAATAAATCCTTATCATTTAAAAAATTTCCAGTATACAATTGCAAGCCTGGCAAAGTAGTCCAAACTTCCATTTTTCTTCCACTTCCAGCATGAAAAAGTTCCGCAGCACGTTTTGTTTTTTTTATCGATTTTTCTTTTAAAACAAAATAATGATCATATCCCTTAAAAGGAATAAGCCTTGGATCATGAATCCCACTTTCTATGGTTTTTAATTGATTAAAATCAAAAATAGAACCTTCTACACTTATCTGTTGACCTGTTGGAATAAGTGCTTCATCTACTGCTAAGGTTTTATCTGCATAAATCCTTAATCCATGATCTAAAATAGATCTTGATGATTCTCCACTTAAATTAAAATAACTATGATTGGTTAAACTCACAGGCATCGCTTCATCAACTTCAGCCCAATAACGAATAATCAGTTCATTACCTTCTGTTAACTCATATTCTACACGACAAGTTAAACTTCCAGGATAATTGGATTGTTCTTTTGGCAAAAAACAAGAAAATGTCAACTGTTTTTCTTCTATGTGATCTACCTCCCAATATTGAAAACTTAAGCCTTGAAAACCTCCATGAAGATGATGTTTTCCATGATTTAAATCTAAATGATGCACCTTGCCTTCATGAAAATATTGCCCCTTATTGATCCGATTAGCAAAAGGACCAATCGCGCATCCTAAATAATAAGGATTCGATATATAATTGTCAAGATCGGTATAAGATAATACTATATTCACCTTATTTCCTTCAGAAGTAGGAAGTAATAATCGATAAATAGAAGCGCCTATATTGAGTAAATCGACCTCTACTCCTTTACTATTTTTAAGGGTATAAGATTTTATAGAATGATTTGTCATGGAAAATAAAATAAACTAAATATGTTAATTTTTATAGATTAGTAGACACATTAATCATTTATTCAATACATTTGCAGCTGTTAAAAAAATATTTTAATAAAAATACTAAATATTAGGTTACAAAATGGGTGGAACAATACATTAACACCATAATACAAATTATACATTTAACATTTTTTAACAAAACTACGTGTTTACCCAATTTCAAATGTCATATGAGTAAACACATAAAACC
Organism: Saprospiraceae bacterium; assembly: GCA_020629935.1. Classification (GTDB taxonomy): domain Bacteria; phylum Bacteroidota; class Bacteroidia; order Chitinophagales; family Saprospiraceae; genus JAHDCJ01. The sequence goes on from JAHDCJ010000033.1 coordinate 1,226, forward strand.
AAAGTGAAAAATTTTAAAAATCACACTTCAAAATTTTAAATTATGAAACGACTAATTAAATTAAGTATTTTAATGCTAGCTTTTTTAACATTAGGTTTAAATCAAGCACAAGCACAAAAAACAAACGTAATTAAGCTTAACCCATTAAGTTTAATCGCATTACACGCCAACATGGCTTATGAAAAGGCATTAAATGATAAAATGTCTGTCCAATTAGGTGGATTTTTTGGTACAGTAAAAATTGGTGCTTCTCTAGATGGAAACTCTGGAAAAACACGATATACCGGTTTTGGAATTACTCCAGAATATCGATACTATATCACTAACAAAAACAAACCAGCTCCAGAAGGATTCTTTGTTGGACCTTATGCATTATACCGAAGCTATTCATTAAAAGCAACAGGAACAGATAGTTCGGGACAAACTACAGAAGCAAAATCTACGATAAACTCTTATGGAGGTGGATTTTCGCTTGGATACCAAGTAATCATAGGAGAATCTTTTACTATGGATTTCTTTGCGGGACCTAACTATAAAGGAGTTTCAACAAAGTACAAAGATAATTCTACAGAAGAAGATTTTAGTTCAAACTTCTTAATTGGAAGAGGTTCTGGAATTGGTGTTCGATTTGGAATGACAATGGGTGTAAACTTCTAAAATAGAAGTCATTAAATAAAAAAGCTGTGGCCGTCTCGTGGAATTGAGATGGCCACATGCAATTTCAAAAAACGCTTATTTTTATTGGGTTTAAACCCAAAACCTTTTAGTGCTTGATCAAGTTGTTTAACAGAGTAAATAACAATTTTCCTTGTTGTTTACGATATAAAGATGAGCCCTTCTTCATTTATCTTTTTGCACATAAACATTGTTTTGTGACATGAATTCTAACATCAAACAAAACAAAAACTATTCTTTACAGCATATTCCTGTGCTATTCTTGTAAAAAAATACGTTCCAATTTTTTCTACAATAGAATTTTTGTAATTTCCCCGCATGGGCAGAAAGCCAGTCAAAAAACTAAGAAAAAATCGACCTGAAATTCGAAATAAATGGGTAGAACAATTAATGCCTCTTTATTTTGGTGGAAAACTAAGCAAAGCCACCATGCAAGAGGTCGCAGCTATACTAGAAATTAGCAAGGCTACCCTCTATAAACATTTCTCTAGTCGACTTGAAATCATAGAAGCAGCAGTAGAACTCAAGATCAACGAAGTTTTCGAATTTGATACGATTTTATCTGATGAAAAACTTGATTTTTTGAAACGATTCAATGAAGCAGTAAAAGTAGCTTCTTATCGATTGGCAGGAATTTCCAATGCTTTTTTGCTTGACCTCAAACAATTATATCCTGAATTATGGCAAAAAATTATCAATTTTATTGATCTCGCAATAGAAAGAATTAAACTTTTTTACCTAGAAGGCATTAATAAGGGTATCCTAAACAATTTAGACCCTAATATATTGGCACTAACCGACAAAATTTTCATATCTGCTTTATCCGATCCTCAATTTTTAATTGATAATAATTTATCTTTGCACTCGGCTATAGAAAGCTATTTTAATATGAAGAGTTTTGGCATTTTTAAATCAAAATCAAAATGAGTACTACATTTCACCCATTAAAGGTGGCTAAAGTTACCACAGAAACCAGCGATACTGTTTCACTAACCTTCGAAATCCCTAGTGAACTAACAGATATCTTTAAATATAAACCAGGTCAATACCTTACCTTAGGTTTTGAAATCAATGGAAAAGAAGTGCGTAGAGCCTATTCTTTTTCAAGTAGCCCGGTAACTGATTCTCAACCTACAGTAACAGTTAAACGCGTTCCTGGAGGTTTAGTATCGAATTATATAAACGATAAGATAAAAGCTGGAGATACCGTACAAGTCATGTCGGCAAATGGCCGCTTCACCCCCAAAGGCTTAGACGCCGATAACCGTAAAACGTATTATTTATTTGGAGGTGGTAGTGGAATTACTCCAATGGTTTCCATTCTTAAAACCGTGTTAGAAAGAGAACCTCAAAGCACCATTAACCTCTTATATGGAAATCGAGATGAACATTCTATTATTTTCAAAAATATGCTCGATGAATTAGCAAATAAATATGCTGGTCAACTAAATATTGAATATGCATTAGATAATCCTCCTTTTACTGAAGAAGGTGGAATCATGGGTATGTTTAAAAAGAAAAAATATCTTTGGGATGGTCCTGTAGGACGAGTCAACAAAGAGATGATCAAGACTTTCCTAAATAAATATCCCAATCGAAATAAAGAAGCCGTCTACTTCATCTGCGGTCCTGGTCCAATGATGGAAATCACTAAATCTTCATTGGAAGGAATGAAGATTGATAAAAAAAGCATTAACATTGAAGTCTTTAGTAGTGCAGATCTTCCTCACGAAGAAAAAAAGGCAAGTGCTAAAGGTGGTGCAAGAAAAGTGGTGGTTCATCTTCATGGAAAAAAACATGAAATTGAAGTTGGAGAAAATGAAAATATCCTAGAAGTTTTACTACAGAAAAAACTAGATGCACCCTACTCTTGTACAAGTGGCGCTTGTTCTACTTGTATGGCTAAAATGATTCAAGGAGAAGTTAAAATGGATGCTTGTTTTGCATTAGATGATGACGAAATTGAAGAAGGATTTATCTTAACTTGTCAAGCAAAACCAACGACCGCTGAAGTAGAACTCACATTTGACGTTTAAAACAATTTGTTTATTTTTTATTGTTTTTTCTTGGAAATTAAAATTTTTTGTTTTTAATTTGTGGTATTAGTTTATCAAATGCTCAATACACAGATTATGAAAAAGAAGAATTTAAACCCATATGTTTCTACCTTAATTCGAAAAAATTGGTTTTCCCTTACTTTTGGAGCATTACTTATTTTTTTAATGGTCAACAAACAATTTTCTTTTCGATTAAATCTTCATAATAGTCAAAAACCAATTGAAAAGCCTGCAATCGATAAGGCCACAGTGCCTCCAATGACCAAAAAGAAAAAAGAAGTATTTACAGAGGAAAAGACAGTGGTCAACAACCAAAGTAATCAGGTAAGCTTAAATCCATTTCAAGGTTTACGCATTATTTCCAATGCGCATATCTCCTTTAATTTAAAGGATGCCTACCAATCTTTAAATCAATTAGATCACCAAATTGTTCGGAGCTTCGTAGAACGTTTTCAGTCCGTAGCCCAAATCGAGAAAAAGAAATTTGAGATTCCCGCTTCCATAATTTTAGCACAGGCGATTTTATTTTCCCAAGCAGGAACGAGTGCATTAAATAAAAAATCAAACAACTATTTTGGTATCTTTTGTGAAAGTGATGAATCTGATGGGATTTGGTTAGATGAAACGACCTGTTATAAGAAATATGAATCTGCTTGGGCAAGTTTCCGAGCCCACAGCCAATATTTAGGAGGCAAGAACTTTGCGATGCTAAAAAATTTAGATCCTAAAGATTATCAAAGATGGGCAAAAGGACTTGCTTTACAAGGCTATCATAATGACGTACAATATGCTCAAATGCTAATTGAAATTATTGAAAAATATCAATTAAATCAGTTAGACTAAATGGCCTTATTAAAAGGTAAGTACTCGGACAAAATAAATGATATTTCCATTCATTATTGATTTATTTTATCTTACTACTTTTGCACAATGGAATTTTAATTTTCGAACTTCGGTTCTCTTTTTTGCATAAACGCTCCCATGGCTTCGAAAATATCATTGGATAACAACATACCCGCATTCCATGCCCCCATATAATGCAATGAATCTTCAACCGAATGATCACGCGTATACAATAAAATTTCCTTTGTTCCTCGAATAGAAACTGGAGATTTAGAAGCAATGGTTTTCGCAATAGCTCCTACTCCTTCCATCATCGTTTCTTTATCCGAATAGGACTTGTTGACTAAATTTATTTGTTGGGCTTCTTCACCATACACTTTGCGTCCTGTATAAGCAAGTTCTGCCATAATACCTGGACTAATAATCTTTGGCAATCGTTGGAGTGTTCCAATATCTGCCACCAATCCTAAATTGATTTCTTGGATACAAAAATAAGCATCATCAGTACAATAACGAATATCACAAGCCGCAATAATATCTACTGCTCCACCAATACATGTTCCATGAATAGCAGCTAATACAGGCTTTCTACATTTTTCAATAGAAGAAATACAATCTTGCAATTTGAAAATAAAATCGCGGATCTGTTCTCTTTTTCTAGCTTCGCACTTTGCATCAAATTGGCTCACATTCATTAGCAAACCCAAATCAATTCCCGCACAAAAATTCTTTCCTTCCCCAGATAAAATAATCACTCTGGCTTCTGGATTTTTGTGTAAAGATTCAAAAATATCTTTCATCTCTTCCCAAGCTTCTAGGTTTAAAGAATTGGCTTTGGTAGGACGATTGATAGCCACTTGTGCTACGCCGTTTTCTATATGGACATTAAACTGATTATATGCTTTCATTTAAATATGGATTATGAAAAAGAGCAAATCTAATTATTCACACCTCATTAGATTTGCTCTTCAATAAATTTATTAATTAGATTCGATTATTTCTTAAGACTCATCGTAAACATCTGCAACATTTGTTGGCAGAAAGGATCATCCCAATCGGCTAATATTACCTCAATCATAGGTTCAATTTCTCGGTCAATTTTAGCCAATAAATCTTTTCGGAAATAAGCTTTTGATCGTGCAAAAACAGGCAAATATACATTGGTTAGCTTTTCCATGTGTTTCTCTGCTCTTTCGACTACCTCTTCTACTTCTACCGATTCATCAACTAAACCGATTTCTTTGGCTTGATCACTGCTAAAAAGACTAGCTTTTTGTACGGCTTTCCATGCTACTTTTTCACCCAATTGATACGCGAAAATATCACAAAGCATTTCTGGTATTTGCATTGACATTTTAAATTCATGCATTCCAATCACATGCTTTTCTCCTTTACCCATCACTCGATAATCTGCGGTCAAGGTTAAAATTGTAGCACCCGCAGGAGCATAACCTGTAATCGCACAAACCATAGGTTTAGGAAAACGAATCATCGATTGCATAGCCGACAAATAGTAATTCCAAAATTTGCGTACCCCTTCTTTACCATCTTCCACTAAAGCCACCACATCTAAGCCTGCGCTAAATCCATGTGGACGCCCCATTAGTATTACTCCTTTTATTGCATCATCCGTGGCATAATTAGTAAATACTTCATTCAACTCCTTTGCCAATTCCCAATTAATGGCATTGACCTTTCCTTGATCTAATTGCACGTAGGCCACACCCTTTTTTACTTCAATTTTTAATGTATTCATTGTTAGCAACTATTTGTATTTTTCTAATAAGGTATGCTGTCGCTCAATCGCCGACTTAAAATCTGATCGCAAACGAGCAATTAAATCTTTAGTAGAAGGATTATCTTTAATACTTGCTACACCCTGGCCAGCAGACCAAATATTTTTCCAAGCTTTAGCTTCTACATCCAACTTCTTACCTAAATCCACTTTTACTTTTTGATCCCACATATCTTTAGTCACTCCAATAGCTTCTAAACTCATACGCAGATAATTTGCAGGAATTCCAGAAACGGCAGCCGTATACACAATGTCAGCAGTTCCAGAATCAATAATCATCTGTTTATATTCATCTTTAGCTACAGCTTCTTTCGTATTGATAAATCGAGTCCCCATATAAGCTAAATCAACGCCCATTTGCATTGCTGTAGCCACATCTTGGCCTGTACTAATTGCTCCGCCAAGAAGAATAATACCATCAAATATTTCACGTATTTCAGCTACGAATGGAATTGGATTATTGATACCTGCATGACCTCCAGCTCCTGCGGTTACCAAAATTAATCCGTCTACTCCAGCAGCAATGGCTTTTTGTGCATGATACTTATTTGTTACATCATGAAACACTAATCCGCCATAACTATGAATTGCTTTTACTACTTGCTCTGCGGCACCTAGTGAAGTTATTACAATCGGCACTTGCTGACGTACACAAATATCCAAATCTGCTTGAACTCTAGCATTCGTTTTATGAATAATCAAATTCACTCCATAAGGACAAGGCTTCGTTCCTGTTTCTTCTTCAAATTGTTTAAGATCTGCTTTGAGATCAATCAACCATTGCTCAAATCCTTCAGAGGTTCGGTTATTAAGAGCTGGGAATGTTCCAATAATTCCATTTTTACAACTTTCGGAAACCAAATCCATTTGAGATACAATAAACATCGGTGAGGCCACCACGGGCAATTTTAGATTAAATTGCGCTAAGATTTCTTCTTTTTTCATGGAAACAAAAATAATAAAAAGAATGACTTTAGAGAAGTCAAAGTCTAGACTTTAATGTTGTACTTCCAAATTAAATGAGCATCTTCCTTAAATTGTTTTAATTACCCGATTGATATCCAGAAGGTATTTCAAACGAAACCCCTTGTACATTTTCTTTCTTTATCATTTTAAATGCGTGACCAAATAAAGGAAAACCATCTTTATCTGAAGTCTTAACCTCCATAGGTAATTGTGTACCTGATAAATGCTCATCAATAAACAACATATACTGTACGGATTGCAGTATAGGAGGAAGCGCATTCATTGTTAAACCTTGATCATTTTCACCAATCCAAAATTGACCTTTTACTTCTTTATTGGCGGCTAAATATTGTGTGCAATTTGATTTCAATATATTTTTTTCTGCATCTGAGGCTTCAAAGTAAGCATTTGCAAATGGAGTATCACTCACTTTCAATTGTTGGATAGGGACCGCTACTTTATAATATTTTTTTTCTCCATTAAGATTGGTCAACATTATCATATTTGGATCATTCGCCTTGATCAACAATTGATAATCTATTTCTACATCTTTTGTTTTAGAATTAACCTCAATTAAAAAGTTACCGCCTTTTGTCCACCAATGCATCGTACTTATTTCTCCTGTAGAATAATTAAAAATATCTAATTCTACTTGCCCTTCAAAACTGCTTTGTCCTATAGAAAAATAACTAATTGAACTTAATATTAGAATGATTAAAAAACGCATCTTGTTCTTTTTTCTTTTTTTTCGAAATAAAATTAATCCTAGTTGCCTACGGTCCCCTTTAAGAAAGACGTATTATAACTATTGTCGGGGATATTCGTACTAAACCCATTTCGCTTGATCGCATTTCCTGAATCTCCCGCTGCTGGAGGTGGTACAGGTATAGGAATAGGAAAAGGACCAATAGGTACTTGAATAGGACCAATGTTAATCGTAGCTCCTACCCCAACAGTAAACGTACCTTGGGTTCCAGGAAAACCATAAGCTCCACCATCACCTCCATATACTTGAGGATCTACGTCAATATCAACAGGCCCAACAGGTACACTAATAGGAAAGTTAAGTTGTCCACCATCTCCTTCTACTCCAAATTGTCCACCAGTAGCATTTTGCCCTGGGCCATAAAAGGAGAGACCAATCACGAACCCTGGTTCTTGTCCACCTCGACCATTGCCAGCTCCGCCGCCGCCGCCTGCACCTAAGAAGATACCTAAGGTCACTGGGCCAACGCCTTGAGATACAGAAAATGCCATAGCATTTCCGCCACCGCCACCACCATAAATATTAAAGTTATTAAAGATGTCGGTATCTAAGGTCAAATCAATGGCAGTTCCCCCGTCAAATCCTTCGCCAGTTAATCCATTGGCTGGATCAAAAGCCACACCTCCATTACCTCCACGTCCAATAATATTTCCATTATTGACAATCGCTACTTTGGAACCATTGGGAAAAGTACCTGTGGTATAGGCAGGAGTTATGGTAGTATCACTAATTACGGTTACTCCAGGATCTACTGTAGAAATCACACAAACGGGTTGAGACGTAGGCACTGAAGGATAAGTGTTATAAAAATCAGTAGACAAATCATATTTCAAGGTGCTATTATTTAACACCACTTCATAACAAGGTAAGACCGTTAAGGAATAGATAAAATTAATCGTTGAACTTCCACATAAGGCTTGAATGACAATCGGGTAAGTACCATCAGGAGTGAAGGTGGTCACATAAAAAGTTACATCAACCGTACCACTCGAAAAAATCGGATTAGGATCAATCGAATAGGTCATCCCATTTGGCAACTGATTGATAATGGTAAAAGCAATATTTTGTGGCGAACCTGCCACTTGATCAATATTTAACTGAAAGGTAACCGAATCAGCGATCAATCGATCAATCGTATCGGCAACAGAAGTAGAGGTCATATCAAAATAACAATCATCACAATTTCTTTGATAGGTTCGCAACCAACAATCTCCATTAAAATATTGAAGAGTACTATCGGTCGAATCATAAACCACCAAACCCGTTGCAGGATTATTGATCGCATTTTTTTCTGAAGTCGTCAACCTTGGAGGTAAAAAACCACGATCTGTAGATTCTAAATGTAATACCGCAGAAGAATCAGGCACCAAAATGTTAATTCCAACTTGCGCGTCCATTATTAGTTGATGACCCAAAACTAAAAACAAGCAAATGGTTATGGTTTTTAACCAATAAAAATTAGACTTAAATTTATTCATGAATAACAATTTCAAAAACTAAAGGATTAAACTTAACTTTATTCTTAGTAAATTAAGCAGTAGCAAGTTACTAAAATTACTAAAGAATTAACTAAATTCGTTGATAAATCAATACGGAGTGCCATTTAGATTTTCCATAATATTGTTTTTTTTCATGCCTTTCATTCTAAAGGCTCAACTGCCTTTAAGTAATGATGGGGCTTTAATTTCTATTAAGGATGGAGCCATGATGTCTGTACATGGCGATGTATATAATCAAAACAATGGTTTCTTTCACAATTCAGACACCATCTATCTTTTTGAAGATTGGATTAATATTGCAGGAAATGAAGGGTTCAATTCACTTGGAGAAGGCATCGTGATTTTAAATGGAAGTAATCAACGAATAAGAGGAAATGATATTACTCGATTTTATGATTTGCGCCTCCAAGAAACAGGAATTAAATTTGGTGACCTTGATGTATATGTTGATGGCTTTCTTCAACTCAATGATCGAGAATTCAATCTAGACACTAACACAGTGCACGTATTCAATACGGATTTGAATGCAGTTACAAATAATCAAGGTTTTGTAAGCAGTTTGAATAATGGAGGACTACTTCGAGACATGACCAATAATCAAGCTTATTTTTTCCCTGTAGGCTCATCTATTGGCTCCCTACGTTATCGCCCAGTTTACCTCTCTCCTTCTTCTTCCAATGCCAATACCTTTAAAATAAGAATGGCACATTTAGATGCTACGTTAGACGCCTTTGATAGAGACCAAAAAGATTCTATCATTTGCGAAATTAATTCGTTCTTTTATCATCGAATTTGGAGAGTACAAGGAACCGATTCTGTCCAAACTCAAATCTATTATGATGAAGGAATAGATGGAACCTTTGATAGTATAGCTCATTGGCAAGGTCCTCCCAAATGGGAAATTACAGGTGATGTCAACGCGGGATTTGATGCGACTGAAAATTTAAATTACTTACAGACCGTTAATTATATTGATGATTTTTCTTTCCCTGCTTTCGCCTTAGCCAATATTGCAGATAGCTTAGATTTAGATCCCAATATGACCGCCGCATGCGAAGGAGAAACCTTTACTTTTAATGCGCCTACAGGTTTTATAAATTATGATTTTTTCGTCAATGAAATAATGACTCAATCTGGAAGCAATAATGTCTTCTCATCCATCTTAGATGATGGAGATCGTGTGCGAGCAGTAGCTTGGAATGGAGAATGTTTACATTTTAGTCAGACCATTTCTGTTACAATTTACATGAATGAAATTACACTCAGTGCAGATACCTTATCTGCTTGTGATTATGACACCATTACTTTTACAGGTAGCCCTGGGTTTAATAATTATGATTTCTTAGTTAATGGCATTTCTACACAATCTGGTCCTTCTTCTATCTTTGCAACAAGCGATCTGAATGATGGTGATTTAGTCCAAGTAATTGGGACCGATGATTTTTGCGATTATGAAAGCAATATTTTACAGATCACCATATATACCAATTCCATTTCCCTAAGTGCAGATGTTATTCTCGCTTGTGAAGGTGATCCATTTACCTTTACTGCAAACGGAGTATTTAATACCTATGAGTTTTTTGTCAACGGCGTTTCAGTCCAAAATACTAATGCGAATATTTATACTTCTCCTTTAAACGATGGAGATGTGGTGTACGTAATCGGAACCGATGATTTTTGCGATTATCAAAGTAATTCCATTACTGTAAATCTCTTTATGCATCCCATTGAGCTTACCGTCATGCCTGACATTGTTTGTGAAGGAGACACCTTAATTTTTACCGCAACACCAGGATTTAACACCTATGATTTTTATATTGATGGAGGGCTCATCCAAACAGGCGCTTCCAATGAATTAATTATCCAAACCTTGGATAATATGAATATGGTCACGGTACATGGTACAGATGATAATTGTACTTTTATTTCCAACGCAGTAAGTGTCATGATCTATAAAAAAACCTTAGATCTTACGGCGAGCGATTTAGAAATTTGTGAAGGAGAAAGTATCATCTTTACCGCAAGTGGAGGATTCAACACTTATGAGTTTTTCATCAATTTCACAGAAGCTCAAACAAGTAGTTCGAATGTTTTTACTGCTAATAATTTAATGCAAGGAGATCAAATATTTGTGCGTGCTACCGATGAAAACTGTACCTATGAAAGTGAAATTTTAACCGTTAATGTTTTTCAAAACTCCATTGACATCGCGCTGGAAAACATGATCGTTTGCGAAGGAGATACCTTAATCTTTTCCGCATCTTCTGGATTTACCAATTACGACTTTTTTATTGATAGTTTACTTGTTCAAAGTGGAAATTCCGACACATATACTGGCATCAATTTAAGCGATAGCATTTCCATTTATGTAGAAGGTTTTGATGGGAATTGTACTTATGCGTCCAACAGTATTTCGTTCAGTTATTTTGATGACATGGTTTTTTTAGAAGCAGATCAAACTGCATTTTGTGAAGGAGGCATTGCCAACGTCATGGCTAGTCCAGGATTTGACAATTATGATTTTTATCTCAATGACTTTCTTATTCAAAGTGGAGCAGCAAATGACATTCAGCTCAATGACTTAAGTGATCAAGATCAGCTTTTTGCCATTGCTAGTTTTAATACCTGTATTGTAAATAGCGATACATTAACCTTTACCATCCATCCTTCAATTTCAATACAAGCTTTTGGAGATACCACCATAGTAGAAGGTGCCGTGGCGCCGCTTTCTGCTACAGGCGCAGCAAGTTATCAATGGACACCAACTGAGTTTTTAAATTGTACGGTTTGTCCGAATCCCTTAGCTAGTCCAGAAGAAACGAGTGTTTTTTATGTGTCGGGACAAAGTGAATTTGGATGTGGAGATGTCGATTCTGTTTTCGTAAATATTATTCCTCCAGGTGAATTTATTCCCTTTATCCCCAATGCGATTACCATTAATGATGATGGGAAAAATGATACTTGGAATATTCGATTCTTAGATGCATTTCCAGAAAACGAAGTCGTTATTTTAAATCGTTGGGGAGACAAATTATATAGTGCGAAACCCTATACCAATGGATTTGATGGCACCTTTCAAGGAAAAAAATTACCGCGTGGAACCTACTACTATATCCTGCGTGTCAATATGGACAATCAATATCAAACATTTAAAGGACCGTTAACCATTATTCGATAAATGCGTATGAAACAATGGACATATCGAATCTTAGGAATCAGTTTTTTACTGTGTGTTTTATTTGAAAAAATAAATGCGCAGCAATTGCCCATTTATAGCCAATACAACCTCAATGGTTTTGTCATTAATCCAGCCATGACCGGAATGGATCACTTAATGCGAGCCAATGCAACCTATAGAAGACAATGGGGAAATTTACCGGGAGGACCAGAAACAGCTACGGCGTCTTTTACTACCTATTTAGAAGATAATAACATGGGATTAGGCGGTTATTTATTATGGGATAAAACGGGTCCAACTTCTAATGCAGGCATCAATTTAGATTATAGCTACCATATAGAATTAGGTAATCGATATCATTCTAAAAAATTAGCTTTCGGACTTGCTCTTGCCTTTTATCAATATCGATTAAATGGCTCTGAGTTGCTATTAGATGAACCCGATGATGAGGCCGCCTTTAGTAATAATGCCTCTAAAATTTTACCTGATGCAGGATTAGGGGCGGTATATTATACAGAAGATTTTTATGTAGGTTTCTCAGTACCGCAATCCATATCTATGAATGTTCAATTTGAGGGCGTAGATGGTATTTCTCGCATACGAAGAATTGCCCATTTCTATTTGATGGCAGGAGGAAAAATTGACATTTATGATAGCTCTTTAATTTTAGAACCTTCCGTTTGGATTAAATATGCGCCCCACTCTCCTATCCATGCGGACTTTAATTTGAAAGCCACGATTTCTGAATTTGCAGGTGTTGGTATTGGATATTCTACATCGAACATTGCCCAATTTGAAGTCGATTTTTTAATCATGGAGCGTGCCCGTTTAGGCTATGCATTTAGTTTTCAATTTGCGGATTGGCAACCTTATCTAGGATTCAATCATGAAATTTTACTCTCCTTTATCATTGATAATCCTAAATGGTATAATCAATAAATGATCAATCTTTCTTCATTCTTCAAAGACTTGGTAGTGGTGGAATTGGCTAGTGTCTTAGCTGGCCCAGCCGTAGGTATGTTTTTCGCCGAATTAGGCGCTAAAGTAATAAAAATTGAAAACAAAAAAACGGGGGGCGATGTCACCCGAAATTGGAAATTACCAAAGGAGGATCCTACAAAAAAACACTCTGCATATTACTGTGCAATCAATTGGAATAAGCAAGTCTTGATGAAAGATTTATCAGATTCCAAAGATCAAGAATATGTTTGGTCTTTGATTGAAACCGCAGATATGGTCATTAGTAATTTTAGATCTCCCGTTGCTAAAAAACTGGGAATGGATTATACGCAATTAAAAAAAATAAACCCTAAAATCATTTATGGGGAAATCACTGGTTATGGCCCCAACGATCCAAGACCAGCCTTTGATATTGTGCTACAAGCCGAAACAGGATTTATGTTTATGAATGGAGAACCTAATCGTTCTCCGGTAAAAATGCCCGTAGCATTGATTGACATTTTGACGGCACACCAATTAAAAGAAGGTCTATTATTGGCTTTGCTGCACCAAGCAAAGACAGGAGAAGGAAGTAAAGTTTCTGCTTCTCTATTTCATTCAGCTATCGCCTCTTTAGCCAATCAAGCGACCAATTGGTTAATGGCTGAACATATACCCCAACGTATGGGTTCTTTACATCCCAATATTGCTCCTTATGGAGAAATCATGGAAACCAGAGATGACCATCATCTTCTTTTAGCCGTAGGCTCAAATAAACAATTTAAAAACCTTTGCGAAGCTTTAAATCTAGATGATCTTTACACAGACAACCGTTTTATAGAAAATGCTGACCGATTAAAAAACCGAACGCAATTGAGTGATATATTACAAAAATCATTTAAACTAAAATCAAGTAAAGAATGGATTAATCTTCTCCAAGAATATGGAGTTCCCCATGCGGAAATCAAAGATATGAAAACGGTATTTGAAAATGAGCTGGCACAATCCATGATATTAGAAGGAGGTATTGATCAGGTAGAAAATGGGCGGAGTATTAAAAGTATTGCTTTTGATTTTTATACGGTGTAAAAGACAATAATAATTGATTCCATTGGTATATTATTTTTAGTTTTTCAAAAAATTAAATCCAATATGAAAAAACAATTTCTAGTTCTATTTTTCCTTTCGTTCTTTATTATTTCTTGTAAAGAACAATCTCCAAAACTTGAAAATGGATTATCCAATACCTTGCTCCAAAAAATTGAACAACTCCAAAGTCCTGAATCAAAAAGTGCATTTCTATATGATTTATGGCATCAAGATCAGGGACTAAGAAAAGGAGAAGGCCAAAAGATAATTAATCAATTTGGTCGAAAGTCTAAAGAGTATAAAGACTATATTTCAGAAGTAAGACAAAAGGATCGTACTGTATTTTTACAAATGAAAAGTTATTTGGAAATACATGGTTATCCTAAAGAACCCAACAAATATCATGAATTATCTATAAATGCTATTCCTATAATTATCGGGCATAATCACAAATATGAGGAACAAAAAGAACTTCTTCCTTATGTTTACCAAGGGTATAAAGAGGGCCATTGTCCCCTTGAAAATATAGTTTGGATTCTCCATGAAATGTATGAAAGCAAACATCAAGGGAAACACTATCAAATGAGTACTTCTCGGTATAAGACAGAGCAGGAATTTGAAGAATTAAAAGAAGCTTTAGGCATTGTTTTAGATTAAAAACGTATCATTTAATGTTAAAATGAAGACGAAACAAAGATATTTTTTTATAATACTTTTATATCCACTAAAATTTCCCTAAATTAATATTCAAACCTCATATCAATATGCGGATCCTTTACCGATTTTTTGTTCTACTTATTATTATACTAGCTTTTCAACCTAGTTGGGCTACACATATTGTAGGAGGAGAAATCAATTATAGATGCCTTGGAAATGATCTTTTTGAAATTGAAATGATTGTTTATCGAGATTGTATTAATGGAGTGCCATACTTTGATGATCCTGCTTCGGTTGGTGTTTTTAATGAAAATAATGATTTACTTTATGAAGTTCGGATTCCAGTAACCAATGATGATACGCTTGATGCTAATTTAGATGATCCTTGTTTTGTTGATCCTCCACTAGCCTGCGTGCATCGCTCCAATTATTTAGATACGCTCTCTCTTCCGTTTTTGACTGGTGGTTACCAAATTGCCTACCAACGCTGTTGTCGAAATGGAACAATCCAAAATATTGTAGAACCTGACAGTACGGGTATTACCTACTATTCTTATATTAACGAAGATGCTTTATTAGGTTGTAATAATAGTGCGGTGTTTAAACAATGGCCGCCTGTTTATATTTGTGCAGGGCTACCTATTGTTTTTGATCATTCTTCCATAGATGCCGATGGAGATTCCATTGCCTATAAAATGTGCGCACCATTTGATGGGGCCATGTCTTGGGGAGCATATAATTGTGTACCTCAACCTTGTGGAGTTCGACCCCAACCGCCTTTTAGTCCACCCTATGATTCCGTTCAATGGAGGTCGCCTTATTATACCGAAAATATGTTAGGTGGAATCCCACTTTCCATTGATGTAAATACGGGTTTACTAACAGGAACTCCTTTTACTTTAGGTCAATTTGTTGTAGGTATTTGTGCCGAAGAATATCGGAATGGGCAATTGATTTCTACTACCAAAAGAGATTTTCAATACAATATTGGAAGTTGTCAATTATTGAT
Source organism: Saprospiraceae bacterium (assembly GCA_020629935.1). Lineage (GTDB taxonomy): Bacteria > Bacteroidota > Bacteroidia > Chitinophagales > Saprospiraceae > JAHDCJ01. Next base: position 16,699 of record JAHDCJ010000033.1, read on the forward strand.
CACTTCTGCCTTTTTTGCCCCCGAAGTCCAATGTGGAGAAGATCTTAATGTGCTATTTCAAAACCAAAGTGCGGGTTCAAATGTCTATGATTGGGACTTTGGAGATGGCTTTACTTCCAATCAGAGTAATCCTACCCATACTTTTGCAGATACGGGCAGTTATTTAGTAACTCTAATTACTGGCCCTGGACAATTATGCTCGGATACTTTTCAACAGGAAATTAATGTCCAATATTTATCGCTTGATGTAGATTTCACTTTAGAATATGACAATTGTGCGGATAGTATAACGATCAATTATATTGATACTTCCGTAGATACCATTTCTACCATCACCGATTGGATTTGGGATTTTGGAAATGGTATGATTTCCGATATGCAATCGCCTTCTGTCACCTATGACGAACCGGGAACATATACCATCAATTTAACGGTAGAATCTGAGAATGGCTGTGTGGGTGATCATAGCGAAACTATCGATTTTGGTCTTCCTCAATTATCTCTAGAAGATACCTTGATTTATTGTTTAGGTAGTGCACCTATTAATTTAAACCCAAATCCAGATAATAGTCTGTTTTATAATTGGACGCCCGCAGAGGGTTTAGATAATCCCAATTCGCCAAACCCAACAGCAAGTCCTACAATGACTACCACCTATACTACGTTTGCTTCTACTTTCAACAATTTTGATACTTGTACAGTAGAACAATCCGTTACGGTTTTTGTGCCTCCTTTAGTGGAAGTTATTGCTCGACCAGATACCATAATTTGTGCTCAATCGGTTTTGCTTTCAGCAAGTCACACCAATGGGAATGGTTATTATAATTGGTCGGACAGTCCTGATTTTAGTAATATCATTAATGTAAATGGAGAGGACACGGTTAGTGTAATCCCTGCAAACTCCTCTACCTATTATGTACAAATGATGGATCAATATGGTTGTGAAGCCGTAGATGAAGTGACTATTGAAAGAAATCTTTCTCTTGATGTAGACTTTTCGTTAGACTATGACAATTGTGTAGATAGTTTAACTATTAATTTTATTGATGCTTCCGTAGATACCAGTTCAACCATCACCTCATGGATTTGGGATTTTGGAAATGGAATTGTTTCCAATATGCAATCCCCTTCTGTTACCTATTACGAATCGGGCACCTATACGGTCAATTTAATGATAGAGTCTGAAAATGGATGTGTAGGAACGCATAGTGAAACCATTGATTTTAATTTGCCCCAATTATTTCTAGCAGATACCCTCACCTATTGTTTAGGTACTTCACCAATTAGTCTAAATCCAAGTGCAGATAATAGCCTCTCTTATGAATGGACTCCTTCAGATGGTTTAGATGATCCCAATTCACCAAATCCAATGGCGAGTCCAACAATGACTACGACCTATACTACATTTGCTTCAACTATTAATAATTTTGACACGTGTACGGTAGAGCAATCCATTACCGTCTTTGTTCCTCCTTTGGTAGAAGTTATTGCTAGAACAGACACCACGATTTGTGGCCAATCGGTTTTACTCTCTGCCAATCATGTCAATGGAGATGGCTATTATTATTGGTCAGACAATCCAGACTTCAGCAATATTATTAATCTAGATGGTTCAGATACGGTCACCGTAAATCTTACGAATTCTACTACCTATTATGTGCAGATGATTGATCAATATGGTTGCGAAGCCGTAGATGAAGTGAATATTACCAGTCGTGCGGTGGATATTGAAACGATAGGAAATGAACAAGTTTGTCTTGGTGATACATTGAGTCTTCAAGTGATCAATTTAAACCCAACAGACCCACTCGTTTATCAATGGGAACCTGCTTCTGAAATTTTAAGTGGGGCCAATACGGCAACACCTTTAGTTAGTCCATTAGCTCC
>JAHDCJ010000033.1:18685-27975 GCA_020629935.1 Saprospiraceae bacterium
CTGAAATTTTAAGTGGGGCCAATACGGCAACACCTTTAGTTAGTCCATTAGCTCCTATGACATTTACGGTCGCTGTAGAAAATCAATTTGGTTGTACCGCTACAGAAACCGTTTTTGTAGATGTCTCTTCTGTTATGCCTCCGCTATCAGTTTATGCAGATAAAGATTCCATTTTTCTTGGTGAGTCCGTCCAACTTCATGGTACTATTGATCCTAATTATACCTATAATTGGATTCCATCCGAAACATTAAACTTTAATGATATTGCGGAACCAATAGCGACTCCAACAGAAACAACGACCTACGAGTTATACATTTCTGATGACTTTGGCTGTGTCAATTTTGATTCTGTAACGATTCGATTAAAGCGGTTTATTTGTGATGAACCTTATATCTTTGTTCCTAATGCATTTACTCCAAATTCTGATGGCACAAATGATATTTTTTATGTTCGCGCGAATTCAGTAACTGATGTCCATCTTGCGGTATACAGTAGATGGGGAGAGTTAATGTTTGAAACAAGAGATTTAAATTATGGTTGGGACGGCACCTACAAAGGCAAAGTCTTGAGTCCAGATGTTTATGCCTATTATTTGACCCTACGCTGCTTAAACGGAGAAGAATATTTTAAAAAGGGAAATGTAACTTTAATACGCTAATTATGAAATTGCGTTTACAAATATTGATCATTCTCATTGGTTTTGCTTTTCAAATAAAAGCACAGGACATCCATTTTTCCCAATTCAATATGTCTCCCTTCAATCTAAATCCTGCCTTAACTGGAGTCTTTGATGGCGACATGAGATTTGCTGGAAACTATAGAAGTCAATGGTCTTCTGTTCCAGTTCCATATACCACATTTTCGGGTTCTTTTGATTCAAAAATGTTTCCTTATAAAGTAAAGAATCAAATTATTGCGAGTGGCTTTTTAATCAATTACGACAAAGCAGGCGATTCAGAATTAAGTTCGATACAGCTAGCTGGGCATATGGCAATAGCACAAAAGATAAATGAAAAAAATTATCTTTCTGCTGGACTTCAATTGGCTTTTGGTCAACGACGATTTAAGACGGATGCATTGACTTTTGATGCACAATTTAATGGCGATCTTTTTGATCCAAGCGCCTCTAGTCAAGAAAATTTCCCTTCTCAAAGTTTAATGTATCCAGATATTTCCACGGGTTTAAATTGGCGATTTCAAGCGAGCAGACGAACTAAGTTTGATGTGGGTGCAGCCTTGTTTCACATCAATAATCCAAAGCAAACATTTTTTGGAGATCAAACCATTCGCTTAGCTAGAAAGTGGGCTTTTAATTTAAATTCTTCTTTTAGAATAGCAGAAGTAATAGATATTTTGCCTGCGGTGCTATATCAACGTCAAGGCACTTATCAAGAATTGGTAGCCGGAGGATCACTCAAATATCACCTCAATCAAGATTTTGGGAAAGAACTGGGTCTGCTGATTGGAGGATGGGTGCGATTACAAGATGCCATAGTAGGTTCCATAGGTATACATTATAAATCATTGCAAGTGGGCATTAGTTACGATATTAATACTTCAGGGCTTCAAGTGGCGACTAATAATCGAGGAGGTCCAGAAATTGGAGTAATCTATACCATTACCAAAGTAAAAAAATTACGTGATTATAAATCATGTCCGATTTTTTAAATCATCAAGCCCCAATAATCTACTGGCCACAATTTTCTTAATTCCATGAAGCAACGCATAATTCTTATTATTGGTTTCTATTTTTTTTTCGCATTCAGTTCCTTTGCACAAACCTTCAAAGCTTTTGTAAAAGCGGGTGATAAAGCGATGGAGAAAAAAGAATATTATTCTGCTTCACAATACTATCAAAAGGCACTACAGATACATGACAAACGCTATGGTATTGTCTATAAATTGGCTACAGCTTCTTATGCCATGAATAATTTTAAAACTGCTGAAAAGCATTATTATAAAATAGCAAGGTCTAGTACAGAACGTAAAAATTACCCTCAAGTTTATTATTGGTTAGGCATGAGCCAAAAGCAACAAGGAGATTATAAAGATGCGCAAAAGAGCTTTAATAAATATCTAAAACTAGATACCGACCAAGGAAGTCTTTTCCATAAAAAAACACAAAGAGAAATAGAAGCTTGTAAACTAGCCACTCAAATCATGAGTCAGCCTACGAATACAGAAATCACTTGGTTAGATAAACCAATTAATAGTAAATACTCAGAGTTTGCCCCACATTTAGTTGGTGATAGTTTATATTTTTCTTCTTTAAAATACAAAGTAGATGTCAAACCGAATGAGACAGAAAAGTATATTAGTCAAGTTTATTTTTCTTTAGATAATCAAAAAGGAAAACGGATTAAATCTCTTAAAGACGAAACGATTCATGTAGCGAATTCTAGTTTATCTGCAGACAATAACACCTTATTTCTTACCTTATGTGAAGGCGAAAATAATGAAGATATTATTTGTTCCATTTATCAAAGTACGCAATTCGATGGCCAATGGTCCAATTTAAAAAAGTTAAATGAAACCATTAATCTTATTGGAAGTTCGAATACACATCCTCAACTCGCTTTTTTCCCAGAACTCGATAAAGAGGTGTTGTTTTTTAGTTCGAATAGAACGGGTGGTCAGGGTGCAATGGATTTATATTATGCGCCTTTAGAAACGGATGGCACTTTTGGTGAAGCTATCAATTTAGGCGCCAATATTAATACGGAGGAAGATGATATCACCCCTTTCTTCCATAGTCAAACCCAGACTTTATATTTCAGTTCTACTTGGCATCTAGGCCTAGGCGGAATGGATGTGTTTAAAGTCAGTCGAATAGATAATCAATGGAAAGAAATAACAAATATGGGAACCCCAACCAACACGAGTTATAATGATGTGTACTTTGTAATTAATAGAGATAATAAAAGTGGATATCTTTCTTCTAATCGAGTTGGTTCATTAAGTTTTACAAAAGATGAAGCCTGTTGTAACGATTTATATGATTTGAAATTTCCTGAAATCGAAATTCCAGAACCTCCTGTAATTGACACGCCAGAAATTGTAATTATTCCTCCAGTGATAGATACTCCTGAGGTAGTAATTGTTCCACCACCAATAGTCGTTGACCCTCCTGTAGAAGTTCCACCTGTAGTCCTTCCTCCAAATGATCCACCTAAAATAATCCCTCCTACTCCAGTAGAAGAATTGGAGCGAATGCTTCCAGTAACTTTATATTTCCACAATGACGAACCCGATTCTAATACGGTTCGGATTACGACTAGGATAAATTATAAGACACATTACGATTGGTATTATTCAATGAAGCAAGAATACATGGAAAAGTATTCTTTAGGAAATCAAGATTTAAGTTATGCGGTATCTGATTTTTTTGAAGGAAATATTCACCGAGGTTATTTAGATCTTAATTTGTTTGCGGAAAAACTTTTAGAGGCTGTTCAGAATGGTTTTCAATTAAAAGTAGGTATTCGAGGATTTACGTCACCTAGATCTCCCACTCAATATAATTTTGCCTTAGCCAAAAGAAGAATCAACAGTGCAGAAATTTTCTTTTTTGAATACCGTGAAGGCATTTTTATCGAATACCTCAAAAATGGAGCACTAGAATTTTATGAAACCCCCTTAGGTGAAACTACTTCTCCACCAGGCATTAGTGATAGCTACGCGGATCGTAGAAATTCCATTTACAGTGTAGAAGCGTCTAGGGAAAGACGGGTAGAAATTTTAGAGATAAAACGGGTAAAAAATTAGTTTTTGACTCCAGGACCAAATAAACCAGATTTTCCTTTTCGATCATCTAAAATAGGAGAACCTCTTGGAGCTTCTTCTTGGACATAACTAAAGATTTTTACTACAGGCCACCATTTTCCTTTTTTATATTTTAGTCCACGATAACTTCCATCAGTAACCATCATGACCTGTTCATCTTGATATTGACTTCCCATTGGAATCAGATTATCGTACATGATCATATTATTATTCTCATTATAATTTAAGGTAACCGCTCCATGTGATCCATATTCTAGGAAGAATCGACTTTGGGTATTAGTCATTCCATTCATTTCTTGAATTTGAAAAACAGGAGCACCAAAAGAAGGTTTTCCATCTTTAAAAGTCAAGACGTCTAAAATCTTTTTTCGAACATATTTTGTATTGGCATCAAATCCAAATAAAATATATTGAGTCTTTCGTTTATGTTTTACTTGCTTAATATTATAATATAAGGCACCATACCATTTCTTCGCGCTTAAAATATCTTTTTCTGGATAACGAATATCATCCGATTTATCCTTTAGCTTAATTAAGGTTTGATCTTCATCATTCATTTGTATATATCCATAATAATCGAAATTATCAGAGTCTTCACAAATCTGCCATGTAATAATTCTAAATGAACGATCTTCTGGATAAAGAAAAGATATAGAATTTAATGAATCAAAGCTATAGTTAAATGATCCTTTCTTTTCCAAGGCTTCTTCAAAAATATCTACAAATTCTCGATGTGCCGCTTTTCTATTTTCATAACCTCTTGCACCCAACATATCTACAGCCAAGACTTTGAGGGTATCTTCATATTCTTGAAAAGAAAGTACATTATTGCGATCTGTATTAGCAATACTATCTAAACTAAATAATAATAGCAAGCCAAAAAGTAATCGGTTTGTCATCTTTTATCTTTTTATTCTTTTGAAAGCGTTATTTGTAATAACAATTATAATAAACATTCTGCAAGGCACGTTTCCAAAACAATGCCAATTCATATCCTTTAATTAACGATTTGGGCTAAAATATATTGTGCCTTTTTGTTTTCCATATGCTATAACAGTCTATTGTAAAAAAAATTGAAAATTCTCCTGTCACAAAATCTGTCATTTTGAAAAAACCCAGATTTTGAAATCATTCATATTGCCAGTGGAGTTTATACAAAGCCAAAAACAAGTAGACATGCATTCATCTTTTACAAGTATTAAAGTTACTATTTTATTTCTATTTTGTTATCAAATTAGTTTTTCACAAGTTGTAGCTGATTTTAGTGCCGACCGTTTGGAAGGTTGTGCACCACAACTTATTCAATTTACCGATAATTCACAAGGTAATATTGTGAGTTATAATTGGACATTGGGAACACCAGATGGAACCTGTAATACAGGACCAGGAGGAACTCAAGCCAATCCAGGACGTATCTTTACTGACCCGGGAACTTATTGTATTTGTTTAACCGTAACCGATGATTTAGGTAATTCAGATACTGAATGCAAATCGGATTATATTACTATTTTCGCGCCACCTGTAGCTGATTTTGCCGCTGATGAATTAGTCGGTTGTGCCCCTCTAACTATCAATTTCAATGATTTATCTATTCCTGGAAGTGGAACAATAACCGGCTGGCAATGGGATTTAAACTCTAGTTCTTGTGCAACTACTTCTGGGCAAAATGTTTCTTGTACCTATACAAATCCAGGCGTTTATGACATTACATTAATCGTTACAGATGAAAACGGCTGTATTCACTTTATTACAAAAGATGACTATATTGAAGTATTAGAAACGCCTGAAGCAAGTTTTACTGCTGATGTAACAGGTTCTTGCGTAGCTCCTCTTACCGTTAGCTTTAGCAATACGGTAAGTAATCCAGGAAATTATAATTTTGAATGGTTGTTTGGAACTGGAGATTCATCCACTGATCCTAATCCGACATATACGTATAATTCTTTAGGGGATTATTCTGTCACTCAAATTATTGTAGATCCTATTAGTGGTTGTTCTGACACCTTAGAAATCGTTAATTTCATCACCTTAGGTAATGCAGTAAATTTTAGCTATACACCAGAAAATGGTTGTGAAGATCTTACAGTTGATTTTACCGATTTAACCGCTGGCACTGCTTCGAACTGGAGCTGGGATTTTGGTGATGGAGTGGGTACTTCAAATGGCCAAAACCCAAGTTATACATATACTACCCCAGGATGTTATACCGTTACGTTAACCGCAGATAGTGATGGTTGTACTGCCACTCGAACTGCACCGTTTTGTATAGAAGTTTTTCCCGAAATCTCTGGATCTTATAGCAGTACAGATTTATCTAGTTGTACACTTCCACATACGGTTTCTTTTACAAGTTCAGCTCCTATTGGGACTACTTATAATTGGGATTTTGGCGATGGAAATGGAACTTCAACACTGGCAAACCCATCCTATACCTTTACGGATTATGGAACATTCCCTGTTTCAATGACCATCACTTCAACTGATGGCTGTGAATTTACAATAGTTTCAGATACCGTAAAATTACAAGAATTTAATATTGGTATTAATCCTGACGTCGTTAATGGATGTATTCCATTAGATATAAACTTTTCAGGATCAAGTAACTCTACCACTCCAATAGTTAATTGGGATTGGGATTTTGGGAATGGAGCGAATGGAATGGGTCAAAATGGAATGACTACTTATGCAGATACAGGAAGTTATACGATTATACTCATCGCAGAAAATCAAGATGGGTGTATTGACACCACATCTACCCTTATTGAAGCAGGGATGCAACTTCCTGTGGATTTTGATGCGGATCCAAAAATCAATTGTGCCGAAGATCAGATTAACTTTTCGGACTTATCAGAAGGAGATATTGACCAGTGGTTTTGGGAATTTGGTGATGGAGGTACTTCTTCGCAAGCTAATCCAATTTATACTTACTCAGATACAGGGTATTTTGATGTTTGTTTAACTATTTTTAATAATGGTTGTGAAAATCAATTATGTCGAGATAGCTTTATTTATATCTTACCTCCTATTGCCTCTTTCGAAATAGATCAAACATGTGAAAATCCCTATACGGTAAACTTCACTGATGAATCTACTGGAGCAGATCAATGGTCTTGGAATTTTGATACCAATACTAATTTAGGTTGGACCTCTACAGATCAACATCCAAGTTTTACTTATCCAGATCGAGGAACTTATTTAGTGGAACTCGAAGTCTATAATATCCTTAGTGATTGCTATAATACAACAAATATGACCGTGATTATTACGGACCCTATAGCTAATTTCACTTTTGAACCCGATACGGGATGTGCTCCCTTAGTTATACAACTCACCGATTTATCGGTAGATGCAGACAATTATAACTGGTCTGCCCCAGGAGGTTCATTTACGCCCAATAATGGCGCAGCAGAACCTACATTAACTTATGATACACAAGGAATTTATACCGATCTACAACTGATTGTTGAAGATATCCATGGTTGTTTTGATACCTTACTTTTACCTGATGAAATTTTAGTTTCAGATGTAAGTCCAGATTTTACCATTTCCACGCCAGCAGGATGTTTACCATTGACCGTTGACTTCACAGAAAGTTCGACTTCCTTTGGAGGAAACATTGTATCTTACTTGTGGGACTTCGGAGATGGGAATAATTCTACGGATCAAAACCCCACACATCAATATACTACGAGAGGAACTTTTGATGTCAGTTTGACCGTAACCAATGAACTAGGTTGTAGTCAAACACATACCATTCCAAACGGAGTGGAAGTTACTTTCCCTGTTCCAAATTTTACGGTACAACCATTAGCATGTACCGATCAAACCATATCCTTTAATAATACCTCTAATTCTTCTGGTCCCAATACATGGCTTTGGGATTTTGGAGATGGATTTACAAGTACACAAAATAACCCCAGTCATTCTTATGCACTTGAGGGAACTTATGATGTTTGCTTAACAGCAACCGATCATAATGGATGTACAGATCAAATTTGTAAAACTCAAATTGTCACTGTTGCAAATCCTTTAGCCAATTTTGTAGCTGATACCACCTTTGCTACCTGTCCCCCATTATTAGTAAATTTTAGTGATTTATCCTCTAATGCTGTAGGATGGGAATGGGATTTTGGAGATAATAGTGCCCTTGTTACTGGACAAAATCCACAACATATTTATACCGAACCAGGAATATATGATGTATGCTTAATTATTACTAGTCCTTCTGACTGTAGAGATACTTTATGTTTTGAAGATTATATTCAAATTGATGGCCCAATAGGTTCCTTTGACCTTGTAGAGCCACTTACGGGTTGTGTTCCTTTAGAAGTAGAATTTTTTGGTTCTGGACAAGATATTGTAAAATACACTTGGGATAATGGTAACGGAGATATTCAAATTCATGAAACCACATCTACTCAAGACAGTGCTACATTTACCTATAATGCACCAGGCACCTATTTCCCAATATTAATTGTGGAAGATGCTCAAGGTTGTCAACGTTCTTTCCCCTACCCAGACCCTGTGGTAGTAGAAGATTTAAATATTGATTTCGTTCCTATTGATAGTACACATTGTGGAAGTGGTACATTAGAATTTACAGCTCTTATAAATACGACATTAGCTCCTGTGAATTTAGAGTGGCAATTCCCTGGAGGATCTCCATCTACTTCAAGCATTCCTAACCCTACAGTGACCTATACCAATCCAGGAAGTTATGATGTCATACTTATTGCAGATAATGGAATGTGTATGGATACTATGGAACGATTGGAAGTAGTAACTATTGCCGACATACCTGTAGCCGATTTCACCTTTGCTCCACCAGAGGGATGTAACCCATTGCCAGTAACTTTTACTGACTTATCAACCGTGGGTTTTGGATCAAGTATTGTTAATTGGACTTGGGATTTTGGAACTGGTGATAGTGCTTTTGTAGCTAATCCTAATTATGTATATGACACTCCAGGCACCTACAATATTACATTGGTCGTAGAATCAGAATCTGGATGTACACATAGTACATCTCAACAAATAACTATTTATGAAACTCCTGTAGCAGATGCAGGAAAAGACCCTACTATTTGTATGGGAGATATCACCCAACTCAATGCGACTGGTGGGGTAAGTTATACTTGGACACCAGCTACTGACTTAAGTTGTAATGATTGTCCAGATCCTATTGCATCTCCACTAGATACAACGACTTATGTAGTTCTAGTAGAATCTGCAGAAGGTTGTACCGATACCGATACAGTAAGAGTAAATGTACTTCCATTCCCTTTACCAGACATTACAGTAAGCGTAGACACCTTAGTTTGTGAAGGAGATTTTGTACAAATTTTTGCAAGTACTACCACTCCTAATGTAAACTTTTATTGGGATTCATCAATCCCTGGATTAAGTTGCTATGACAACTGTTTTAATCCTATTGCGACACCAACTGAAACAACTACATATTATGTTTCTGCTATTGGAGAAGGAGGATGTACAGTAACAGATTCTA
>JAHDCJ010000033.1:28075-46141 GCA_020629935.1 Saprospiraceae bacterium
ACTACATATTATGTTTCTGCTATTGGAGAAGGAGGATGTACAGTAACAGATTCTATCCGAGTAGTTGTGATTGATGATGAAGCGGATATTGCTGGACCAGATCGAACGATTTGTGAAGGTGATCAAGTTCAACTTTCTACCAATTTAGGAACCAATGCATTTTGGTCGCCATCTATTGGCTTAAGTTGTGCGTATTGTAGTGATCCAATTGTTTATCCTAGTTCAACACAAACCTATTATGTTTCCGTGACGACGGGGAATAACTGTACCATTTCAGATAGCATCACTGTTTTTGTAGTCAACCAAGATGCCATTGATGCGGGCGAAGATCAAACTATTTGTCTAGGAGAAAATATCACTTTGATGGGCACAGGTGGAGGCCAAGTCTCTTGGTCACCAGCTAGTTCTTTAGATGATGCTACTATATTAACCCCAATAGCTGCACCTACTGAAAGTACAACTTATTCATTAACCTTAACCAATGATCTTTGTGTTTTAGAAGATGAAGTAACTATTGAGGTTAGAAATAAAGCAGAGATCACAGCTATTGGAGATGAAATTTGTTTAGGAGACACGGCTACCGTGTCAGCCAATGGTTTTGCTACTGATTTTACTTGGATTCCTTCAGCTACTTTAGGAGATTTAAATCAAGCAGAAACCACCGCTTTTCCAAATTCTACCACCACATATGCAGTTATAGGAAACATAGGTTTATGTACACCAGATACTGCATATGCAGAAGTGATTGTTCACTTACCTCCAGTTTTAAATATACAACCTGCTTTTGGCTTTTTAGAAGGTCAAGAAGTCGATATTGACATTGATGTTTCTGGATCAGGAGGTTATACTTATAATTGGTATCCTGCGGAGTATCTTGATTGTACAGATTGTCCATCTCCAACAGCAATGCCAGATTCTAGTACTACATTATTTGTACAAGTGTGGGATGAAAATGGTTGTTATGCAGAGGGCAATACCGAGCTTCGAATGAAATCAGAATGTAGTGGAGATCTTGTCGTTGTACCCAATGCATTTACTCCCAATGCGGATGGTTTAAATGATGTGCTCTATGTGAGAGGAAGTACTATTTCTGAAATAAATATATTCCGAATCTATGATCGTTGGGGCGCATTGATATTTGAAACGAATGACATGAATCAAGGATGGGATGGCACCTATAAAGGGAAGCCAGTTAATCCAGGTGTATTTGTTTACTATGTAGAAACTCCTTGTTTCAAAGATGGAAGTACTATTCTTAAAAAAGGTAACGTAACAGTTATCAAATAATTTAATTCATATTTTTCAAAAAGGCTAACATGAAAAATTTTTATTTCATATTCATACTATTTTGTGCTTTAAACTTAAAAGCACAAGACCCTCATTTTTCTCAGTTTTATAACAGTCCTCTAAGCCTAAACCCTGCATTGACTGGATTGATGAATTATGATGCTCGATTCATGGCAAATTATAGATCTCAATGGTCTACAGTGACTGTTCCTTTTGTTACCATATCTGCTTCCGCAGAGTTAAGTGTGTTAAAAGGTTTTTCTCCTGACGATTTTTTTGGCGTAGGACTCATGCTAATGAATGATAAAGCTGGAGATTCCGAATTGCGAAATACACAAGTTCAAATTTCGTCTGCTTATGCAAAAGCATTAAACGGAGATAGCAATAATTATTTAAGTATTGGAGGTCAATTTGGTTTTGCCCAACAAAGTGTGAATTACGCTAATTTGCTTTTTGATAGTCAATATGATGGTGATGTGCTTAATCCAGGCATTTCGAACAATGAAGATTTTGCAGGAAAGAATGTATCCTATGTTGATTTTAGTGCAGGTATTTCTTGGTTTTTTGTTCCCAATCCGGGGTCAAGTTTTTATGCAGGTTTATCTATGGCACATCTCAATGCGCCCAATGTGAGCTTCAATAATGAAGAGGGAGAAATACTATATCGCAAATTTACTGGACATGTAGGTGGTGAAATTAATACGGGTGGATCGATTTCTATCATACCCAATGCCGTCGTTTTAATGCAAGGTCCTCATACCGAAGTTAACGTAGGCGCCGCATTTAAATATCAATTTTCAGAACCTGATATTTACTTTAGTGGGATTGCAATCAGCGCAGGAACTTCTCATCGATGGAATGATGCTCAGATTGTTTCTACTCGATTTGATTATGGCCCAATGTCATTAAGCCTAAGTTACGATTTTAATATTTCTACCTTAAAAAGAGCCTCTAGAAGTCAAGGAGGACCAGAAATTGCTATTATATATAGAACCAATATTTTCCAAGGCGATGTACGGGCAAAACAAGGACCGATCCGATGTCCTGGTATTTATTAATAAAATCGAACGATTAGTTAGAAATGGTCAAATGTTAGTTTTTTTATCCATCAAAGATTGAGATAATAATAAGCTTGCCTCTGGACCTTTACAAAATATCAAATCAATAATACTTAAATTAGGAAGAAAGGAATAACGCTCTCCAAAAACTTGAGCATATGGCTTTTGCTGCATACCTATACCTGTCAAATCACCTACTTCTGGTGGTTTAAACACTCCTCTAAGATCAATCGTTTTAGATTCATTTTCTAATTCATAGCTAGAAGAAAAGTCTAATTTTGTAGGAATTTCCAAAATTTCTTTAATTTTTTTCGTTAGCTGCACACCAAAATCAAACAAAAAAGCATACTTATTAGTATAAAAGGGTTCAATTTCGTCTGCGTAGTATTCGAAAAAAGGAGCTTTACCATAGGCAGATCGAATGCTTCTCCAATGTTGCATTTGCCAATTTGAATGGTTAGCGATACGCACTTCTTTAATCGGTTGTTGGGTATTTTTTCCTTTTTCTAATGGAATAGTTAAACGTAAAATGCCATTGGGCCCAGCAATATAACAACGGTTTCGAAAAGAACCTTTCGTGTAATGTTCATATTGTTCGATGACCACTTTTTTGTTTGTTTTCCATAAAGCGAAAAAAGGAATTGGAGCTAAATATTGCATTTCAATTCGGACTTCTTCTATATGTTCATTCGTAAGATGCATTATATTTTTTTGAGTAGAAGTTGTTTTAGAAGGATTCAATGAGTAATTTTAGAAAGAAGTTAAACAACTTTTAAAAAAGCAAGATAAGAGAATTAATAGTTCTTGTTAAAAAATCCCGTCATTTTAATTAATTATAAAATGAAATTTATGAAAAAGCAAATTGTATTTTTTCAACTATTTATGCTCCTCTTTTGTAGCAGCGTACAAGCCATTGATGCCAATATTTCTTTTGCGACTTTTAAAGGGATTAATCAAAACAATTATATTGAGATTTACCTTCAGGTAATTGCCAATTCTATTCAAGTGGATAAAGTAGAATCTTTTTATGCTGCTGAAGTAGAAGCGACCTTATTGTTTAAACAGGGTGAAGAGATAATAGCCTATGATAAATCTATTCTTTCTTTACCAGATAAAATCACTAAACGAATTCCTGATCTTTCGCTTATTGATATGAAACGTATCAATCTTCCCAATGGCAAATATCAATTAGAAATTATTTTAAAAGATCTAAAAAACGCATCGAATGTTAAAACATATACCAAAGAAATCGTAATGGAATATGGTATTGAAAAAACGACTATTTCTGACATTCAACTTTTAGAAAATTTTATTTCTGTTGATCAAACTTCTAAATATGTAAAACATGGTTTTTTCTTAAAGCCATATACCTATAATTTTTATCCAAGCTTTGTCAATCACATTGCTTTTTTTGCCGAAATCTACAATACAGATGTTGACTTAAAAAATGATTATATCATGCGGTTTTATATTCGAAAGACCGGAATGAACAATCCTCCGATTACTGGTTTTATGGGCGTTCGAAAACACCAACCCAAAACAGTTAATCCCGTTTTAATGCAGATGGATATTGCTAAACTTCCCACTGGAATCTATGATTTAGTTATTGAAATATTTAATAATGAAAATCAAAAAATTTCTTCTAAAGCATTAAAAATAAATCGAAACCACAGCGAGGACTTTCAATTGAAAAACTATGAAGATGCGGATCTAGAAAATTCATTTACTCAAAAATTAAATTTGGATGAATTAAAGATGGGAATAAAATCGCTCTCCCCTATTCTTATGGATGAAGAAGCTGGGTTTATGAAACTCGCATTAGATTCTAAAGAGGAAAATACTTACCGAAAATTCCTCCATCATTTCTGGTCACAGTTTAATGAAATCACTCCTGAATCTCCCTATGAAAAGTATATGAAAAAAGTGGCTTTTGCCAATAACAATTATGGCAGTGCTTTTGACGATGGCTATGAAACAGATCGAGGTTATATTTATTTAAAATACGGAAAACCTAATGATATTGTTGAGCAATATAATGAATCTATTGCCCCTCCTTATGAAGTCTGGTTTTACAATCAATTGAGTAGCAAACAAGGCATTACCAAATTTGTATTTTACAATCCGAGTTTAGCTCCAAATAATTTTGTACTGTTGCATTCTAATGCCCGATCGGAAATACAAAATCCTCAATGGCTAAATGAATTATACAAAAATATGGATCCGCAATCTCCTAAAGATGCATGGGACAATAATAGTTTTCAAGAGCATGTCGGTGGTGGGCAAGCTAAAACGATTTTTGATCAATATTAATTAAATTACTTTTCAAAATAGTAGGCCATTGTAATTGAACACAATGGCCTTTTTATTCTACGGTTTCAAATGTTTGCAGTGCCCACATTTGATTTATTTTTTAAACAAATCTGGAGGAATGGCATCTTTAAAATGACCATTTAAACGAATTCGCTCTTTTAATTTTTCCATTTCTTCCACAATAGGAATCATGCGCTCAAAATGACGAAGTAAAAATTCTTGTCGATCCCTTTCTGATTTTATTTTTAAAAACTCAAATTCTTGTCTTGGTGTGAAACCAATATAATGCCCCACTTCATAACTGAAAAAATAATCTGGATTTTCAGATACTTCCCGATCAATACGCATCAGAGAATAGAGCTTCTTCAAATAATGAATGAGTGACAAATTTACAATTAAATCACCTTCTTTATCTGTGGTTATAAAAACGACTTGACCTCCAGGGTACAACTTATCTGGACTCACTTCAAAAAATTCTTTTACCTCAAATTGCCGCAATCCTTTGGTGCGAATATCCATTTCTCCATTGGCATATTCTTTAGCAATTTCAAGTACTTGAATTTCCGTTCCAAAATCCATAAGTTTTCCATCGATGACAGAGACTATTCCAAAATTTATTCCCTCTTTTACACACTCCTTTATCAGTTGTTTATATCGAGGTTCAAAAATATGCAGATTCAATTTTTCCTCAGGAAAAACAACCAAATTAAGGGGAAATAAAGGCAAAAAGACTTCCATAGATCATATCTTATGATAAAATAAATTTTTGATTAAGTACTAGGACAATATAAATGACATTTAAAGAATGGAAATGTTTTTTTTACTACCCAAGGCAAAAAACGCAGGCATAGCCTTAGCTATGGCGAGTATTTTTAATGCGAGATAGTAGAAAAATAGTAGTTCATTAAATATCCTTTTTTTAGTTTGTCCGAGTGCTAATATATTACAAAAAACGAAGGAGAAGTCCAAAAATTATGCAATTTCATATCTGTTTTCATACTTGCTCTATAAGTTCCTTAAATATTTGTTATTTTAAATGCTAAATCTATCTTTTATTGAAAAAAAATAATATATTTAAGTTGGCCCAATGAAAGGATCAATCTCCTTTTCTTTTATCTACCAAACAAATGTTCAAAACAACTCCCTCATTTAATCAATGAAGGCTTGTTGATGTATTGGTGTTTCTACAACTTTATTACATTCTAAAAAAACAATTATGTCTAAGTCACTTTGGCCATTACTTTTATTTCTGTGTCTGTTTATCCTATCTCTTTTCTCTTGTAAATCTGATCAAGAGCAATACATTTATCATCAACCTGATCCTAAGTTTAATAGTTTTATCTATGCTTACAGCCCAAATGTAATTTCTAGAATTGAACCCATATTAATTCAGTTTGTCAATGAAGCAACTAGCACAGCACAAATTGGGAAAGAGGTGGATTCTGGAATTTTATCTTTTAACCCTTCGGTAAAAGGTAATGCCATTTGGGAAAACGAACGGACCATTAAATTTACGCCTACAGATCCACTAAAAGCAAAAACCAATTATTCTGTTTCAGTAGCACTAAATAAATTATTTAAAAATGTTCCTAAAGACTTAAATACATTTACCTTTTATACCAGTACTCGTGAGCCTGGTTTTTTTGTTGATTATAAAGGATTACAAACTGTCAATGAAAACGATTTAAGTAAAATGAAATTTGAAGGGAGTATTCACACCTCAGATTTTACCGATCCTAATTTAGTAGAAAAAACCTTATCGGCAAGTCAATCTGGAAATTCAAAACTAAAGGTAAATTGGACGCATTCCTCCGATCAAATCCAACATGATTTTGTTATTGAAAACGTAGACAGAAAAAATAAAAATTCTAAACTAAAGTTATATTTCAAAGGAAATAAAATTGGTATAAAAAAGAACCTCGACAAAGAAATTGAAATTCCTGCGATTGGTGAATTTAGTCTAATTGATGCACAAGCCGTAAACGGAAAAGAGCAATATATTTTACTTCAATTTTCAGATCCTCTACTTAAATCGCAAAACTTAAATGGCTTAATA
This sequence comes from Saprospiraceae bacterium, assembly GCA_020629935.1. Lineage (GTDB taxonomy): Bacteria > Bacteroidota > Bacteroidia > Chitinophagales > Saprospiraceae > JAHDCJ01. The sequence goes on from JAHDCJ010000033.1 coordinate 34,787, forward strand.
AAAATAAAATCATACCGTGGAAGTTTTAGACATGTCATTGATGGAAATCAAATTCGAGTCTACCTTTCCAAACATATAACTGGAGTCAATAAAATTGAAATTTCTGATAAAATTAGAAATACGGCAAATTATAATCTTTCCGTTCCACAAAAATGGGAGCTTACTTTTGAAGATGTAAAACCACAAATTCGACTGGTAGGCAAAGGAGTCATTATTCCAGAATCCGATGGACTCATGTTTCCTTTCGAAGCCATTAATTTACATACCGTAGATGTGGAAATTTTTAAAATTTTCGAAAATAATATTATCCAGTTTTTACAATTTAATGAGCTCGGTGGAGATACCTATATGCGGCGTACAGGTCGAATTATTGCGCAAGAAACGCTCCCGCTCAAAAACCTTGGCCCAAATGCAGGAAGAGCGGGTTGGAATCGATACGCCATTGATCTTAATGATTTATTAGAAACAGACCCCAATGCAATTTATCAAATCCGATTAGGCTTTAAACCAGAGTACTCTAACTATCAATGTGATAATGCCACAGCGAGTACTCAAGGCTTACAAACCATAACCGCTTCTAACAAAGAAGATAAAGAATTCCAATCTATTATGACTTACCGATATAATTGGAATTATGCCAATTATAGGTATAACCATCGATATGACCCTTGCTATCCGCCTTACTATCAATCGCATCATTTTGTAGCAGGAAATGTAGTTGCTTCTGATTTAGGTATTGTTGCAAAAAGAGGAAATGATGGTTCGGTCTTTGTCGCTGTCTCTCATCTAAAAACAACCCAACCCCAAGCGGGAACTACCCTAGAGTTTTATGATTATCAACAACAATTAATCAAAAGTATAAAAACAGATGGTGATGGTATTGCCAATACTAAACTCGATCGAAAACCCTTTGTGCTCATTGCTGAAAAAGATGGCAAAAGAGGCTATGTAAAAATGGATGATGGTTCCAGTCTTTCCTTAAGTCGATTTGATGTTTCGGGAACCAAAACTCAAAAAGGATTGAAAGGTTTTATTTATGGTGAACGAGGTGTTTGGCGCCCTGGCGATTCGATATATCTAAACTTTGTGTTGGAAGATAAATTAGGTAAACTTCCTGCAAATCATCCTGTTCAATTTGAGTTCTTTGATCCACGTGGACAACTCCAACAACAGATTGTTCGAAGCGAAAATGTAAATAATGTATATAGCTTTTATACGGCTACTTCACCAGATGCTCCTACGGGCAATTGGCAGGCTAAAGTTACCGCAGGTGGAGCCGTTTTCAATCAAAATATAAAAGTAGAAACGGTTAAACCTAATCGCCTAAAAATCAAAATTGACTTTGGAAAAGAAAGTCTTACCAAGGATGATCTAAACAAAAAAGGATCATTACAAGTCAACTGGTTGCATGGTGCCGTAGCTAAAAATTTAAGAGCAAAAATCGAAGCGCAATTAAGTAGTCAACCTACTGAATTTACTAAATTTCCTGATTTTGTTTTTAATGACCCTGCCAGAAAAATCAACATGGATCCCTTTACCCTTTTTGATGGAAAAGTAAACGAAAATGGACAAGCGCAAATTCCATTAAAAATTGATCCTAGCTTAAAGCCTCCTGGAAAATTAAAGGTATTTTTTAAAACTAGAGCTTTTGAAAAAGGAGGTGATTTTAGTAGTGATCAATTTGCTTTAGACTATAACCCTTATCATCAATATGCCGGAGTATCTATTCCTAAAAATAAATATGGAAGCAAACGATTAGCTATTAATGAAGACAATAAAATTGCCTTTACTCTCGTCGATGAAAAAGGAAACGCGCTGAAAAATAAATCACTAAACGTAGGCCTTTACCGAATTAATTGGCGATGGTGGTGGGATCGTGGAAATGATCGCCTAACAAGCTTTAATTCTGCTCAACACCATAATGCCTTGAAAAAGGAAACCATTACCACCTCCAAAAATGGACGGATAAATTGGAATGTAAAACCAGAGGAATGGGGAAGATATTTAGTACGAGTCTGCGACCCTGAATCTGGACATTGTTCTGGTGACATCTTTTATTCTGGCTATCCTTGGAATGATGAAGGAAATGATAAAAGTGCTGCCGCAATGCTTGTTTTTTCTTCCGATAAAAAAACATATAAAGTAGGAGAAACTGTAAAACTAAAAATCCCTACGGCCGAAGCAGGAAAAGTTTTAGTCAGTATTGAAAATGGAAGTCGAGTTATTGAATCCTATTGGACCAATGCCAAAAAAGGAGAAACCAATTTTTCCTTTTATGCCACCAAAGAGATGGCACCCAATGTCTATGCTAACATTACTTATGTACAAGCACATGGCCAAATGAATAATGATCTCCCGATGCGGATGTACGGATTAATCCCTATTAAAGTAGAAGATCCTAAGACACGATTAAATCCGATAATTACTATGCCTGAGAGCCTTCGTCCTGAGCAAGAAATTGCTGTCGAAGTAAAAGAAAAGAACGGTAAAGCAATGGCCTATACGATCGCTTTGGTAGATGAAGGTTTACTTGATTTAACGCGTTTCAAAACGCCTGATCCTCATCAATCTTTCTATGCTAGAGAAGCTTTAGGCGTAAAAACTTGGGATATTTATGATTATGTCCTTGGGGCATACGGAGGTAGTTTAGAACGTATTCTTAGTATTGGTGGAGATGCGGCATTAGGACCTAAAGGTGGCAAAAAGGCAAATCGTTTTAAACCTGTCGTTCGACATTTAGGCCCCTTTTATTTAGAGAAAGGAAAAAAAGCTAAGCATAATATTTCTATTCCGAACTATGTCGGTTCGGTACGGACTATGGTTGTTGCTTCTCATCATGGAGCCTATGGAATGGCAGAAAAAACAACACCAGTTAAAAAGCCATTAATGATTTTAGCGACCTTACCCAGAGTGTTAGGTCCGGGAGAAACACTGCGATTGCCTGTAGATGTTTTTGCCATGGAAAACAAAGTAAAATCTGTACGTCTAAGTCTAGAAACCAATGGATTAATTGAAATTGTGGGCAATGATCAACAAAGCCTATCATTTAGTCAACCCGGTGATCAGATGGCGAATTTTAATATTCGAGTAAAAGAAGGTGTGGGGGTAGCACGTATAAAAGTAAAAGCAACTGGCGCAGGAGAAAATGCCAGTCAAGAAATTGAAATTCAAGTTCGGAATCCGAATCCTTTTGTTACGAACTTTATACCTAAACTTATACCCGCTGGAGACAGTTGGTCAGATAAATTAACTGCTGTAGGAATGAAAGGAACCAATTCCGGTTATTTAGAAGTATCCAATATTCCGCCGATTGATTTGGGTCGAAGATTAGGTTATTTATTGCGATATCCGCATGGATGCATAGAGCAAACTACTTCGTCTGGATTTCCACAACTTTACGTGAACAAATTATTAGATTTAGACGAACAGCAAGAATTGAAAGTAGAAAGTAATGTAAAGGCCACCTTAGAGCGACTCAAACTTTTTCAAACTTCCTCTGGCGGTTTTGCTTATTGGCCCGGAAATTCTGGAGCAAGCCATTGGGGTTCTTCCTATGCGGGACATTTTATTTTAGAAGCAAAAAAATTAGGCTATACCCTACCCCCAGGCATGCTTAATAATTGGATAAAGTATCAGAAAAAAGTGGCTCGGACATGGGATCCAAACACTACGGATCATCGAGAATATTATGGTCAATCGGGTGATCTTTCTCAATCGTATAGACTATATACCTTAGCATTAGCAGGCAAGCCAGAATTGGGCGCAATGAATCGTTTACGTGAACGAAAAAATATGTCGCCTACCGTATATTGGCGATTAGCGGCTACCTATGCCTTAGCAGGGAAAACTACAATTGCTAAAAACATGATTAAAGGTTTAGATCGCAAGGTAAAAGCCTATCAAGAATTAAGCTATTCGTATGGATCAGATCTAAGAGATCAAGCAATGATTTTAGAGACATTGACCATTTTAAAAAACCAAGATGAGGCAGGAGAAATGGTGCGGACGATAGCGGAAAGATTGAGCGCACAAGAATGGATGAGTACACAAACTACCGCTTACTGTTTATTGTCTATTGGAAAATTCGTAGGAGATTCTGACATTGATGAAAGCTTTAAATTTCAATATCGATTAGGCAATGATACTTATCAAAGTTTGGGATCAGATCGACCAATTATTCAAGTTGAATTAACCGAGGAAGATTTGAAAAAACAATCTTTTGAAATAAAGAATACCACAAAAGGAATGTTATATTCTCGCTTAGTACTTACTGGACAACCGCTCATTGGCGATGAAACGGAAGCCAATAGCAAACTAAATATGGCCGTAGTATTTAAAGATATGGAAGGCAAAAAAATGGACCCTTCAAAAATTGCTCAGGGTGTGGATTTTATTGCCGAAGTTTCTATTACCAATCCAGGAACACATGGAGCTTATAAAGAGATGGCTTTATCGCAAATTTTCCCTTCAGGCTGGGAAGTTCATAATGCCCGAATGGATAATATTACAGGAAATATTAAAGCTTCTGATTTTGAATATCAAGACATCCGTGATGATCGAGTGTATACTTATTTTGACATTAATTCTAATAAGGTGCACACTTATCGCGTACAGTTAAATGCTGCCTACCAAGGACGTTATTATTTACCCACTATCAGTTGTGATGCGATGTATGATAAAACGATTCATTCTAGAAGACCTGGCCAATGGGTAGAAGTTGTTGGCATAAATTAATAGATTTAGTTTAAAACAAAAAACATGAGAAATATTTATTGGAGTTTATTTTTAGTAGGCCTTCTTTTGGTCTCGGCTTGTTCTTCGACTTCTAAAACAAGTACTCCACCTAAAACAGAAAAAGCACCTATTGAATTTTTAGAAGGTGATGCCGCCAAGGCTGCAATTATTCAAGATCGAACCGATTCTTTTTTTGAATTAATTCGTCCCTTAGATGTAACCATTCAAATTAAAAACCCTATAGTGGTGGATGGGTTAGATGGGCAAAAAGTAATGTCCGATTTATATAAAACACACATTCAAGAAAGTGTTCAATCCTTTACAGAAGACGAAAAGAAGTATATTCAAGAAGTGATGAATGTGGTATACACTACTGCAAATAAAATCAATCGAGACATTTATGATCGAACTATTAAAATCATAAAAACAGATGGAAATCATTATGGTGCTTCGGTGTATTATACTAGAGAAGATATAATCATTATTCCATTTAATGTGTTGTTAGAAAGTAGTCGAGATAAAGATCAATTTACGCAAACGATGTTTCATGAATTGTTTCACATTTATTCTAGATATCATCCGACCAAAAGAGAACAATTGTATGCCTTAATAGGATTTCAAAAGGCACCCACATTTTCTATTCCGAGTGCGTTGGATCAACGGATATTACTCAATCCTGATGGTATTGATATTAATTACATGATTTCATTGACCTTAGATGATGGGAATAAAGTAGATGCTATACCGGTGGTATTTTCTACTCAAGAAACATTTAATCGAGAAACACCCAATTTCTTTTCCTATTTAAAATTTGATTTATTTCCATTAGAAAAAAAGGAGGGAAAATGGGAAGTAAAAATCAAGGAACAGCCTTTAGCCAGTCCATTGGATTTGCGGAAGATTCCTGATTTTTTCAAACAAATTGGCCCCAATACACAATATATTATTCACCCCGATGAAATTTTAGCGGACAATTTTGCCATTTTAGCTGGTTCCAAAATAAATAATAGTCAATTTGAATCGTTAAAAGATACTGGTAAACAATTAGTTAGAGAAATAGAAAAGATATTAATTGAATAAAAAAAGCAGATTGAACTGAGTGCATTTTCAGTACATAAACCCTTTCATTTGGGAAACATCTAGTCGTATTTATCGTAATAAGTATGGATTAATGTCATACTTAAATACATATAAATGGATTCTGCTTTTTGGGATTATCTTTTTTTGTCAAAAGATTCACGCTCAAGACCTTCCTTTTGTCAACTATACCGTACAAGATGGATTACCTTCCATGCGGGTGTATGATGCTTTGCAAGATAAAAATGGTTTCCTTTGGTTTGGTTCAGAAGCGGGTCTTTGTAGATTCAATGGCTATGAATTTAAAAATTATTCCACAAGTGATGGTTTAGTAAATAATGACGTCATTCAAATTATTGAAGATAATACTGGAAAAATATGGATACGCTCATTAGGACAAATTTGTTATTTTGAAAATGGGAAATTCCAAACTCCCAAAAGTTTGGAAAATGTAAAAGCCATATCTATAGTTCAAGATGATTTGAACAATTTTTGGATTACCACCAAATCAGAATTACTTTATTGGGATAATCAGAAAATATCATTTAGAGATAGTTTATATCACTCCTTTGACAACGAAATCAATTATTACGATAAAGATTTTGGAATTTTTATTGGTTCAAATAAATCACTTCAAATTTACAAACATGGTGCTTTAGTTGAAAAGATTCATATTTTAGATGACCCTAGCAATTCGATTCGAAGATCATTATTCACTCCTTTAGGAGACGAAATTTTTTATACGAGTAAAAAAGGAATTTTCGCTTATCATCGAATAACTAAAACTCAACGTCTAGTTCTTCCTCCTTCTCCCGAAATTCAATTTTCTGGTATGCAACGATGCAAGATATTTAATGGCGGAAAAGAAATATGGTATACAGGTAACGAGTGTGGATTACTGCGCCTAAAAATGGATGACAATTTAAATGTACTATCCCATAATATTTATTTAAAGGATAAAATTCCTGGAGCAATTTATATTGATAAAGAACAAAATATCTGGATTACTACTTTTGGAAGTGGCGTTTATTTTCTGCCGGCAAACGCCGAAAAAATTGTCCATATTGCAAATAAAAAACAAGATAATTATTATTATGAATCCCTTCTTTTCCTAAAAGACTCGACCCTTATTTTTGGAAATGCGAGTGGGAAAATTTTTAAAATTGACGATCAAAAAATAAAACCTTTTTGTTCGTATCCTTCAAAAGAAAACCTCATCCGAATTCGTGCGATTATAGAGACTAGAGATAATGAAATTTATACTGCCACAGATCGTGGAGTCATGAAAAAGCAAGGAGATGAATTAATCATAGTTAAAAACTCAGCGACAAAATCAATCAATGAATCCAATGATCATCGTTTATATTGTAGTGCATCTTATGGAGTCTTTAGTTTTAATCCTAGAAAAGTTCCTCAAAATCCTGTAAAAACGCATTTACCCATATATGATAAATCCATTGATCTTCACTTTATAAATGAAGAAAGACATTATGAGGTATTTAAGGCAAAGGATAATAAAATATGGTTGGGAAGAGCAGATGGTCTATCTTATTTTCAAGGCAACCAAACGATAACTTTAGACAATACCCATTCCATTTTCAAATCCAGCGTTGTTAAAATATTAGAAGATGAAAATTCAATTATTTGGGTAGCCACAAATGGTAATGGAATAATTGCAATTAAAGACGATGAATTTATTAACATTAACCAAAAAGATGGTTTAGCTAGTCCATACTGTACAGGTATGGTAATTTCTGAAAATGAACTTTGGGTCACCACAAACAATGGGGTTTCTCATATTTCTTCATTAGATTTCCCCAATAAAGATTATAAGATTCGATCATTCGGCAGATCAAATGGTTTAATATCTAGTTCCATTTCATGCATAGCTATACAAGGAGACAACATTGCTCTTGGTACCGATAAAGGAATTTCTATTTTATCAAAAAAAGAACTTAGACAATCTAAAAATGCGCCAATTCTTCATTTTCAAAATATAAGTATTAATGAAAAAGATACTTTAATACAAAGTGAGTACACACTTCCTCATGACAAAAACAATATTCGAATAGAATACATTGGGCTTTCTTATGTGAGTAATAAAAACATCAGTTATTTCTATAAAATGAATGGCGTGGATTCTGATTGGAAGATGACTAAAAGTAGATCTTGTAATTATCCGATGTTGCCTCCAGGAGCATATCGTTTTCAATTATACGCTGAAAATAATTCAGGTAATAAAAGTGAAATGATAGAAATTCAATTTTCTATTACTACCCCATTTTACAAAACATGGTATTTTATTACGCTTGTTTCCTTACTCACACTCATTAGTTTATTTATTGCTTACAAAAGCTTTAATACGCTGATGCAAAAAAGGAAACTACAAGCTTTAGTCAATCAACATACAAAGGTTTTAACGAGTAAACTAGAAGAGTTGGAACGCTCAAATGCCCAATTGCAAAAGTTCGCTTACATCACTTCACATGATTTAAAAGAACCATTGCGAACCATCGCTAGTTTTATTCAATTACTTCAACGAAGAAATAATAAAAAGCTGGATGAGAAAAGTAACGAATATATCTCTTTCGCAGTAGATGGCGTAAAACGAATGCAAAGTATCATTAATGATATTCTTACCTTCTCTCGAATTGATGCGATACCTAATAAAGTCACCGATTTAGATTTAAATATTGCTTTAGCAGAAACGAAAAAAAACTTACACAATACCATTCGAGAATCTAAAGCAAAAATTAACATTTTAACGCCACTTCCTACGATTAAGATTAGTAAATTACATGCACATCAAATATTTCAAAATTTAATAAGCAATGCCATTAAATTTAAAGGTGATCGTAAGCCTGTAGTCGATATTAGTTGTACTAAAGAAGGAGGATTTTATAAATTTCGTGTAAAAGATAATGGTATTGGCATTGATAAAAAATATCACAAAAAAATATTTGAAATGTTCCAACGTTTACATAGTAGTGAAGTGTATCGTGGTACAGGTATTGGCTTAGCTATTTGTAAAAAAATAATAGAAATACATGGTGGAGAAATTTGGATTGAATCCGAACTAGACCAAGGCACTACTTTTTTCTTCACACTAAAAATTGATACTGAACTTACTTAAAATAAAAATTTGAAACCCCTTCGCTCTTTTCTTCGATTTCTTAAAAAACATCCAAAAAAAATGGCTGTCATAGGATGCGTTTGCCTTCTATGGTATATCTTTTGTCTACCAAATCCCCTATTCAAAGATCCAACTTCTTTAGTCATTGAAGATCAAAAATCTCAACTACTTGGTGCTCGAATTGCGAAAGATGGGCAATGGCGATTTCCTTATAATACCGTAAACGCTCCCAAATTTGAAACGGCAATTATCGAATTTGAAGACCGCCGTTTTCATAGTCATTGGGGCATTGATCTCCGAAGTATTGGGCGAGCAATTAATCAAAATATTAAAAATAGAAGAGTCGTTAGTGGAGGTAGTACGATAACCATGCAAGTCATTCGCATGGCGCGAAAAGGGAAACCACGTAATCTTTTTCAAAAAGGTATAGAAGCGATTATGGCCACGCGTCTTGAACTCAAATATTCTAAAAAAGAGATTCTTTCATTCTATGCTTCGCATGCCCCTTTTGGAGGAAATGTAGTAGGCCTTGATGCCGCTTCATGGAGGTATTATGGCAAAAACCCCCATTTACTTTCTTGGGCAGAGGCAGCTACCTTAGCAGTACTTCCCAATAGTCCTGCGCTGATTCATCCAGGTAGAAACCGACAAGCTTTACTTGAAAAAAGAAATCGTTTACTTCATCGATTATTGGTACAACAACATATTGATAGCGTTGCGCTCGAACTGGCTCTGGAAGAACCCTTACCACAAAAACCTCTCCCCTTGCCTAGACTTGCACCGCATCTTTTAAACCAGATCGACAAGATCAGTTCAAAGGAAATGAAGGCCTCTAGAATTGCCACTACGATAGATCGAACGCTTCAAGAACAAGTATTAAACATTACCAATCGGCATCATGATCAATTGAGTAGTAATGGAATTCATAATCTGGCCGTGATGGTTATAGATGTAGAGACCAACGAAGTCATTTCTTATGTAGGCAACATCATGAATCAACCCAGTAATGAACATGGACATGAAGTAGATATCATCCGTGCACCGAGAAGTTCGGGGAGTATTTTAAAACCTTTTCTTTATGCTTCTATGCTTCAAGAAGGCAGTTTGATTCCTTCTCAATTGGTCTCTGACATACCTACGCACATGAGTGGTTATCGGCCGCAAAATTATAAGAATACTTATGATGGAGTGATTCCCGCACATCAAGCTTTAGCCCGATCTTTGAATGTTCCTGCGGTTAGAAAACTACAAGAATATGGTTTGCCCAAATTTCATTTTGATTTAAAAAAGATTGGATTACGTACCATCAATCGCTCGGCTACTTATTATGGTTTACCTTTAATTTTAGGCGGTGCAGAAGTGAGTCTTTGGGATATAAGCAGTGCCTATGCGAATATGGCACAAGTATTAAACGCTTATTATCCGAACAGTGGAAAATATGATCCGAATCCTTTTCAAAATCCTACTTTTTTTTCGAATAAAAATAAAAAAGAAATCGATCCAACCAGTCTACTGAAAGAAGCACCACTTTGGAATGCCGCATCAATTTATCATACCTTTGAAGCCATGCAAAATGTAGAACGTCCAGACTCAGAAGGAGAATGGGAATATTATAGTTCTTCTCAAAAAATTGCATGGAAGACAGGCACCAGTTTTGGGTTTAGAGATGCTTGGGCTATTGGACTAACCCCCAAACATGTAGTAGCGGTTTGGGTTGGAAATGCCGATGGAGAAGGTAGACCGGGACTCATTGGTGTAGCTGCTGCTGCTCCTGTTTTGTTTGATATCTTTGCTTTACTCCCCAATGGAAATTGGTTTGATCCTCCTTATGATGAATTGATTAAAGAAGTGGTATGCAAAGATAGCGGTTATCGACCTGGCCCTAATTGTCCTACTACAGATAGTCTATCATTTCCAATTACGGGTTTAAATTCCAAAGCTTGTCCTTTTCATAAGATTATTCATTTAAATGAAGCAGGTACACATCAAGTACACAGTGTATGCAGTTCCATTCGTAAAATGCAAAATAAGCCTTGGTTCATTTTACCTCCTGTAGAAGCGAAATTTTATAAACTTAAACAGCCCAGTTATCAACCTTTACCTCCTTATCGTGCAGATTGTATAGCAAGTCTCCCCGCCATAGATCAAATTCCAATGGAGGTTATTTATCCTAAAAAAGAGAGCGAAATATATGTTCCCTTAGACTTAGATGGCAGCCCTGGGAAAACCATTTTTAGCGCCACGCATCGTATCCCACAAAAAACGATTCATTGGCATTTGGATCAGACCTACTATGGCTCCACAAGCGAATTTCATCAAATAGAATTAAACCCAGAAGCAGGTGAGCACACACTCACTTTAGTAGATGAAGATGGATTTACGTTGAGTCGGGATTTTGAGATTATACAGAA
>JAHDCJ010000152.1 GCA_020629935.1 Saprospiraceae bacterium
CTTAACGGAAATTGGAAACTAAAAATCTAAACAAAATAAACTCGCTGCGCTCAGACAGTATTTTGTTCTTGACGATTTTGAGTTTCCAATTTCCTAAACAGCCTAAGGTCAGTCCTTTTTTCAGTAATCGACTTGGGAACGGAAATGTCAAAGGTTTGGCTTATTTGTATTCCGCTAAAATTTGTTCTGCTAAATTGGTAAAGGTAACTGATCGTAGGCTAGCAAAGTGCAAAGCAGTAGCATCTGTTTTTTGATGGACAGCCCACACACAATACAGCCCTTGTTCATAAGCGGCATAAACTCCAATTAAGCTTGTATTTTCAGAAGTACCTTTTTGAATGGTTCGTTCAATATTCGTCAACTTTGTCGTTTCGGGTTGGTGGAGCGGTTTTAATTTACGGCGTAATGGAAGATCATTTTTGCGGCATAAAATACCATAAACGCCTGTACCTGGAGCCTGAACAAATTCGCTAGGATGTAGTGCGATGATCTTGCAATTTGAAAATTGATCTTCGTTTATAGGCTGGACACTTTTGATTACAAAAGCCTCCTTATGTCCTACATTAAGATCCGTTCCTTGTTGGATATTAAGATCTTTGCGAATATCCAATAATTGTTTTTCTATGAGTAGATCATCTACAAAAACGGTAACTCCTTCTGCTAGGTTTAAGACCTTGTTTTTATCTAAACTTGTAGGAGGAATAACCAAAAATTGTTTAGGATAATCTCGTTGAGATAATGCCGTAATCACGATATTTTCAGGAAGGTTCACAGGAATTTGGCTCAAAGGACAAATAGCCAAATCAGCCTTTTCTGTTTCCAATTGTTGTAGGATGAGGGTTATATGCTCTTCCTTATTTTCGACTAGATCAATGCCTGCAAGATGCTGAATTGATTTCGTATAAAAATCACTTTTAAAGGCAAGTGGAAGCCCTACAAGATGTATGGTGTCTGTCATATTCATTAGAGCGTTCCTCGTATTGCTTGTTCTCTTTCAATAGCTTCAAACAAAGCTTTGAAATTTCCTTTACCAAAAGATTTTGCCCCTTTTCGTTGAATGATCTCAAAGAAAACAGTAGGACGATCTTGTACCGGTTTTGTAAAAATTTGTAGCAAATAACCTTCATCATCTCGATCCACTAAAATGTTATGTTTTTTAAGATCTTCAATTTCTTCATCGATATTCCCTACTCGATCTAATAAATCAGAATAGTAGTTATCTGGAACATAGAGGAAGTCTACCCCATTTTTACGAAGTGTGCCTACGGTTTCAATAATATTATCTGTAGCAATAGCGATGTGCTGCACACCTGCTCCTTTATAAAAATCAATGTATTCTTCGATTTGAGATTTTTTGATTCCTTTGGCAGGTTCGTTGATTGGAAATTTCACATAACCATTTCCATTGGAAACTACTTTACTCATTAAGGCTGTATATTTGGTAGAAATATCTTTATCATCAAAAGTGATCAATAATTTAAAACCCAATACATCTTGGTAAAATTTCACCCAACGATCCATATCTCCAAGTTCTACATTCCCCACACAATGATCTACGTATTTTAAGCCGATAGATTGAATGCGCTCATTGCTTTTTCTAGCTTCAAAGCCAGGCATAAAAGCTCCTTTGTAATTTTTTCGTTCTACAAAAGTATGGATGGTTTCTCCATAGGTTTGAATAGAGGCCGTGGTTATCGTTCCAAATTCATCTTCTGTTGTTTCAGGTGCTTTTACAGAAACAGCTCCACGTTCTACGGTTAAGTTGTAAGAAGCGGTAGCATCATCAACCCACAATGCTAATACTTTTACTCCATCACCATGTAATGCTACATGCTTAGAAATTTCACTATCTGTTAATAAAGAAGAAGTAAGGACAAATCGAATTTTATCTTGTTGGAGTACATAAGAAACTCGATCTCTGCATCCGGTTTCAGGACCACGATAAGCGACTAACTCAAATCCAAAACAATATTGGTAGTATAAGGCAGATTGTTTTGCATTTCCTACATAAAATTCAATGTGATCTGTACCTTTTAAAGGTAATAAGTCTTCCACTTGATTAGGTAATTTATTAGTTACTGTTTCCATAATGTGAATCGAGTTAGATAAAGTAATGAATTAGCGATGCAAAGATAACAAAAAGCTATGGCATTTTTACAGCCATAAACAATAGCTATCAATATTATTTATTGGTAAAACCTATCAATAGACAGACTACTTAAATAATTCTTGAAAGGACTTGGTTAACAATTTAAAAACTATACAAATACCATCTACCTTCTATTTTAATCATATTCATAGTTTCATTACTTCTTCGTTCGCCTCCAGGATGATTAAACCAAAAAGGAACTCTCGCACTTTCCACACCATCAAAAGTAGTTTCATAAATGGTTTCCCCCGTTATTCGAGCATTTTTAAAATAGCTTACAAATTCCTTTTTCATTTCATTGGAAGAAGAAGCGATTTCACAAATATATCGTCGGGTGTCTCCATCATTGTTTTTGTCTGGGGGACACAATTGATAAAGCTTTGAATATGCTTGTTTTTTGGCTGCTTTAAAAATCGTTTGCATTACCTTTTCGGGTGTTTTTTGACATTTGGGTATTCGCTTTGATTGAGCGGATAAACCATTAATCAAGAAGCAACAGACCCATAGTGTGATGAATATTCTCAAGAGATTCATTCTTTTTTTGAAATTAGAAAGTATAAGATAAATGATAATCTACAACTAGCCTCCATTAGCCGCTGCTTGTTCGGCATCACTTTGTGCTTGTGCTGCATTCCCTAATTTTTGATGCAAACCACTTCTCGATCTATAGGCTTGGGCAAATTTAGGATTGAGTTGTAATGCTTTATTATAATCATTCATTGCCGCATCATTTTGTCCCAATTTTTCATAATCCAATCCACGCCACCAATAGGTCATGTAATTTTTAGGATCTAGTCGAATCACCATAGAATAATTATCTACCGCTGGTTGTGCTTGATTCGTTCGAGAATAAAGTACGCCACGATTACGATAAGCATCAATATATCCTGGATCAAGTTCGATGGCTTTATTTAGGCTGGCTAATCCTCTTTCCATATCTCCTTTAGTTACGAAGATAGCTCCAGAGTTTCCATGCGCCTTGGCATTATTGGGTTGTACAGAAAGTACTTTATTATAATCGGCTAATGCTTGATCATATTGTTGAAGACTAAAATAAATATTTCCTCGATTATTGAAAGCCTCTGGCACATCAGGTTTCATTTCAATGGCTTTATTATAATCGGCTAATGCCTCTTGATATTTTCCTTGAAGTCTAAATAATTTTCCTCTAGAAATATATGCCTTATAATAATTTCCATTCAATGCAATCGCTTTTTGAAGATCTTCAAAGGAAGCATCCAATTGATTTTTGTCTTGGTAATAATTTCCTCGATTATTATAGGCTACAGAAGAATTAGGATAATGTTGAAGCACATTCGTCCAAAGTTCCCCACTGTTTTTCCAAACTTTACATTGTTGGTAAGACATAAAAATAAAGACTAAACTCGCAATCGCCGTAAGCGCAAAGACAGGTATTCGAAGTCCGTTTTGTTTTCCTTCTTTTGAGAAAAAATAATTGATCCCATAGGCTAAAATCATAAACAAACCAATGTAAGAAACATAGGTATATCTTTCAGAAACAATCGCACTACCTACCTGTACAAATTGAAGGGTCAAGGCTATTTTAGCCAAAAAGAATAAAAATCCAAAAGCAATAATTCTAGTAAATTTCATAGAATAAGCGACAAGTCCTAAGACTACCGCCACCACTACAGGCGCAATACTATAAATCACAGGCATCTGCGAAGCGACAGGATAAGGATGAAAGGTCGCTAGTTTTAATGGCGCAAACATATGCAACAAATAATGATAAACCCCATAAGAAGCAAATTGAATACGCTGAACAATCGTATAATCATCCAGTCCACCAATAGCACTTGAAGATTGAATTTTGATGGTGATAAAACCAAATACAATCGAGAGTAGGAAGAAAGGGATTTTGTTTACAATCATTTTTTTATCGAAAGCAAAACCTTTAAAATAGAAATCGATCAATACTAAAATCACAGGAAACATAACTGCCGTAGGTTTACTCCAAAGACTGAGTAAAAACCAAATTCCAGTATACACTAGATACTTGATATGATCCCGTTTGAGATATTGCAAATAAGTAATCAATCCTGCCATAAAGAAGGTGGTGTATAAAACATCTTTACGCTCAGATATCCAAGCCACTGATTCTACATGCATGGGATGAATAGCAAAGAGTAAGGCCGCCACTGTAGCACCTTCTACTTTTCTATTGAAAAAATAATAGACAAAAAAGAAAACTAAAAGTGTATTAATTAGATGTAAAATCAGATTGGTAATATGATAACCTCTAGCATTTAGCGCAGAAAATTTGTAATTAATGGCTAAGGATAAAATAGTCAATGGATGATAGTTGGAGGCAATTTGTTCGGTAAACATCGTCTTGACTCCATCAGGATTCAACTTTGCTACATAAGGACTTTCCGTTACATAATCTTGATCGTCCCAATTGACAAAATCATTATTAATCGAAGGTAAAAAAGTGATAAAAGTTACCACCATCAAAGCAAGCAAAACCCATTTAATTTGGGGGTGTTTCCACCATTTAACTTCGACTTTTGCTTTCTTTCTTTTTGCTGGTTTTACTCTTGTATTTTTCTTTTTGCTAGTCATCCGAGGTCAATTTGGAATTGAAGTTAAAAATATATTCCAAATTAATTAAATTATTCGCCATGCATAATCATACGCATGCCTCCTCTACCACCTTTTCTTGATTTAAAACCAGA
The DNA here is from genome assembly GCA_020629935.1 of Saprospiraceae bacterium. Taxonomy (GTDB): domain Bacteria; phylum Bacteroidota; class Bacteroidia; order Chitinophagales; family Saprospiraceae; genus JAHDCJ01. Next base: position 4,846 of record JAHDCJ010000152.1, read on the forward strand.
GATGGAATAACCTACAGTCAACATAAAATATCTTCCAAGTGAATTCAATCGTTCTTCTTCTATATAATTAGAGGTTGCGGTTCGAGTAATCCCTTGGTTTTGATTGAGTAAATCATTCGCACTTAATTTGATCATTAACTTTCTGCTTTCCAAAAAGTATTTTCTAATACTCGCTTTCCAAAGCGGTAATTGGAAGGCGGAAGAGAAACCTTGTGCGGGATAAACATAATAATCAAATTCAGTTCCGACAATGATATCAGCAGGAAGATTTACGCTGGCATCAAGATAATATTGTTGATTAACAAACGATTGATTGGGTGTAACTCCATCGGTATAATTACTATAATTTAACGTTTGTTTTGTACCTATACGAAGATCAAATTTTTCTTTATCTCTATTATCAAAATTAAAGTCGAATGTGCCGTTGATGTTGTTGGCGTAACTCAATATATCGTTGACTAAATTAGCTGTTCGGTTATACGTAACTCTAGGTCCCACACTCACTCGAATCTTAAGCGGTTTGATTGGAGTAGAAAAACGAGCGGTAGTAAAAATCCGCCAGTCATTATCTACATTTACGGGTGAAGTCACTTGTCGGAATGCGGCATCTACACTTCTCGAATTGATGATTTTATCTTTAGTGTAGGTCGCCGAAATCATTGCAAAAAAGTTACTAAATGAAAACTGGTTTACCAACAACAAATTTTGTCTAACCGTATGACTGTATTCAGGTTTTAAGTTTGGATTTCCTAAGTACCGATTTAGCGGATCGGTATTATCTAAGATCGGTTGAAGTTGGTCTATAGATGGTTGATTGATTCTTGCGCTATAGGTCACCCGATAATTTTTTGCTTGTTTAAAATCAAGACGATAACTTAAAAAAGGCAGTATGTGATGAAACTGTTTTTGTATTGTAGGATTAAGTGAACTAGTGCCTTTCAACCAGGTATGTTGGTAATCTGCGCCTGCGGTAAATTGATATTTCTTTTTATTCTTTTTGAAACGCATACCGACTCTATCCGCAGCAAATCCTCGATTATATACTCCTGTTAATCGCGTGTTCAATTCTTCCCCAATAGTTTCTGCATCTCGATCATAAAAAGCTTTGTCGAGTTCTTCAAAAAGTTGTTCTCGACTTGCTTTAAATTCGAGATATCTTCTTTTACCGATAGGCTCTACAAAAGAAGCACTGGCCTCATAATTAAATAAATTATTGTCTTGTGTTTGGCGTTGTCCTACGGTATCAGCAATATAACTTATCAAATTAGGATCAGCAAGAAATTGGTTTTGATAATCGAGGTTACCCTCTAGGTCATCTTGTTCATAACCAAGTCCCAATTCGCCAACGAAGGTTCTCCCCTTTTTGTTAAATTTTCTACGATAGACCAAGTTATTATCTACACTAAAATTTTGATTTTGGGAATCGTAAGCACTTTGACTTCCACTTTCAAAGAAGGTAGAATCAGCAAAATTATAAGACTCACTATAATCCGCAAACGTAGAATGTGCAAAGCTTGCTCCTAAGCGCCATTTCAAATCTTGCATAGAATCCAATTCGAAGTCCCAATTGGTATTTAGTCGATGATTATTGGTTTGGGATAATTGCGAATTGGTTTCTTCGGTAGAAAAACTAGAGCCATCACTCAAAAAGTTTTCACGACTTATTTCTGCATCTGAAATATTTTTCAATCGATTGAAAAAATAACTCACATTGACATCTGTTTTTTCAGAAACCTCTGCATTGAGATTGATACCTCCAGAACCTGACGTTCGAAATCCTTCTTCTTGATTAAGCCCAAGCGGAACCCCCACATTGTTACTTCCATTGCGCATTTGACGGAAGCCACCACTCATCATTCTGCCCATTCCTCCCATAAAGTCCATATAATCTCTCATGGAGAATCCATTTTCATTGATGTTGTTGGCATTCCCTAAAAGCGAGTATTGTACTTTACCAGAAAAGCGGTTAAGGTTTCCTTTAGCACGAAAACGATGATCTGTTCCATAACCTCCTTCTATAGCACCGAAGTAACCTTTTTTCTTATCTTTTTTGAGTTTAAGGTTAATCGTCTTTTCTGTTTCGCCATCATCTATTCCGCTAAATTCTGCCATATCCGATTTTTTATCAAAGACTTCGATTTGCTTAATGGCATCTGCGGGTAAATTTTTGGTCGCGATTTGAGGATCATTACCAAAGAATTCTTTACCGTCTACAAGTACACGAGTGACATCTTCTCCCATGGCACGAATACTCCCATCTCGATCTACTTCTACCCCAGGCAATTTTTCGAGTAAATCTTCAACTACATCATGCGCTTGAGTTTGAAAAGCATCTGCATTATACACAATGGTATCTTGTTTGATCAAAATTGGAATTCGATCAGCTTCTACGACCACTTCGTTGAGTAAATCAGAAGATTGTTTCATGACCAAATCACCAAGGATAAACTCCGTTTCTGTTCCTTTTAAAATAATAGGTTGTATTAAAGAAGCGAAGCCCACATAAGTAACTTGTAGCACATATTCACCTGCTGGCACCCTTTTCATTTCAAATTCACCTTCATTATTGGTAATGGTAAAACTGATGAGTAGGGAATCGGAAGCTTGTGCGAGCATCACTGTAGCGCTTGGTAGAACTAAATTTTCATCATCTACAATACGGCCTTCAATCGAGTAATTTTGTCCGTAAGAAAAAGAAAGATAACAGAAAGAGAATAAAAATAAAAGTATTGATTTGGCCTGCATGGGAATGGTGTTTTCAAGAAGGGATGTATAAAAAAGACCAAACGAAACCATTTATTAAATGATATCGTTTGATCTTTATAATTTAAAGGGAGATTTTTATTCATGTCCACGCGGATGGAAACCTCCACGTCCTCCCATTTCTTTACGCATTTCTTCACGTTTTTCTTTCATGATTTTACGCATTTCTTCTTGCGTAACCACTTTTCCTTTTTTGGGTTCTACCAAATCCGATTTGGCCACTTTTCCCATATTAACTTCTGTAGCGATGATATGTAGAGGGCGTTCACCTTCGATAGACACTTCGAGTACCATTCCAGGTAAACCACCGAATTTATGTGGTCCAGAAGAAACAGGAATTTCGGTAGTAAACCATGCATCAGCCACGAGTGAAGAATCACGTATTACGGCTTTTAAGCAATTATAGCCTAAAATTTCTTTGCTTTCAGTAGTCACTTTCCAGCTGTGTTTATCGGCTTCATCTTTGATTAAAAAAGTTTTGCCAAAGAAATCGCGTTTTTCAACTTTATTTCCAGTTTCTACATCTCTATACATTTGATTATCAGCATTCATCATCATCATGCGCATACGCATACGACCATTATCTGCTTCGACATCTACATCCTCGTCTTCTTCTTTTTCTACATTTTTGTAAATAGACGCGGATTCATTAAAGATCAATTCTTTTTGATGCACTCGTTCTTTGGGTATGCGATGCTTAAATGCTTCTGCTTCAGGAGGAAGTTTTATGTTTAAGGTCATCTTTTCTGTAAAAAGGATATTTCCCGATTTTTTTTGGGCAAAAATCAAGATCGGTAGACAAAGGAATAGGATAGAAAGTAATTTTTTCATTGTTTATTATTTTGTACAAAAATAAAAAGAAGATTTTGAAGCGACCTTAAAAAAAAGTTAAAGATGAAAATTTAGGTTGATCTATAGTTTTCATTAAGCTTTTTTTAGTACTTCTTCCATTGATATATTTTGCAATTTAGCTTCAGCCCAAGTGAGGTAGTCAATATGTCGATAGAATTCTTGATGTAAAGGGTTTTTCTTATAATTTTTTAATTTATCAACTAAGACCAATAAATCGCTTTTATTTATACGTTGAGTGGGTTGATTTATTGTTTTTTGAATAAAGAGGATAAGCTCTTGTTCGGGTTCAAACCAAGCATCCAA
>JAHDCJ010000034.1:0-8168 GCA_020629935.1 Saprospiraceae bacterium
AAAAACTTGGACAAGCGATGTGGAATAGTGCGACGCAGGAGCAGATTGCACTGACGCAGGAAGGGCAAGCCGAGCGAATAGCGAGCTATGTAACGTAGCGCCGCCTTAGAAAACCCAATTGGGTTTTCTAAGGCGGTGGCCCCAAATAATAAAAATCTATTATTTATTATTCTTCCGCTAGATGATCTTTTAGTTCTGATTCGGGTACATCTTTACCTAAGAAATAGACGATTAATGCCATCAAAAGAACGCCTACGACCAAATTGAGAATAAAAGGTGTCCCGAATCTTGTAGAGATATAGGCGAAAGCTAAACTAATCACGCCTACAGTCATTGCATAAGGCAATTGCGTACGGACGTGATCGATATGATTACAATCTGTTGCTAATGAGCTCAGTATCGTGGTATCAGAAATTGGTGAACAATGATCACCCAAGACCGAAGCAGCTAAAACAATCGATATTACATTGTATAATAATTCCATTTGATCCTCTAAAGGAAGCCCTGCATCTTGGCAAATTGACCAAGTTAAAGGAATGGCGATTGGGTATAAAATAGCCATTGTACTCCAACTGGAACCCGTAGAGAAAGAAATTACTGCTGCCAGAATAAAGATGATTATTGGCAGGCTATACGGGCTTAGTTTTCCTAGGAATAAACTGGTTAAATAATCCGCAGTATATAATTGTTCGGTGGTATGTGCTAACGACCAAGCGAGCACCAAAATAATGACTGCGGGAAGCATGGCTTTAAATCCTGCAATCATGGTATTCATGGTATCATTGAGTTTCATGATTCGACCTCCTATAGTCAGCATAATAGCGACTAATAGTCCAGAAAATGACGCCCATAATAAAGCTACATAAGAATCTGCATTACCGATAATAATACCTAATTTTCCTTGATCTCCGAGTTCAGAAATATTAGCCCAAACCGTTCCCCACGAGAATGCACCAATATCTTTGATTTCCATAATTTCATCATAACAAGCAGAAAAGCCAGTAAAGAATAGTCCGTAAATAGTAACTAAAATCACGGTCATAACTGGAATAAATGCATTGAGCCAATTTCTAGATGCGCCTTTGACTGGAGAGAGATCTTCCATGTCCCCTTCTTCGGTAATTTCGCCTTGTTTTGGTGCAACTTCTCCTGTAGTACGCGCTCTAGTTTCTGCTCGATACATAGGACCATAATCTTTTCTAAAGAAGATAATAAGCAGAATAAATATCAAGGTAAAAATGGGGTAGAATGAATACTTAATTGAGCTTAAAAAGACCGAATAAGGATTTACATTTTCCATTCCTTCGATGACTGCCAGTCCTGATTCTATTTGTCCTAATTCGAATCCGATCCATGTGGTCACAAAGGCTAAGGCTGAAATTGGTGCAGCGGTACTATCTACAATATAAGCGAGTTTTTCTCTAGATACCTTGAATCGATCTGTGGTAGATCGCATGGTATTTCCTACGATCAATGTATTGGCATAATCATCAAAGAAAATGGCGATACCAAGTAACCAAGTGACAAATTGAGAGCGTTTGGCATTGGTAGCAAAGAAAGCTAATTTATCGACTACGCCTGCCATTCCTCCATTACGTGAAATGACTGCGACCATCCCTCCAATGAGCAAAGAAAATACGATGATCGAGAGGTGTCCACCATCATTTAATGCTTGAATGATATAGTAGTCAATGGTACTCCAAAGCGTACCAAATATAGATCCAATATCAAACCGAAGTCCATTGGCCACAAATGCGCCTGCAAGAATTCCAGTGAATAAGGATGCAATTACTTCGCGAAAAATAAGTGCCAGAAAAATGGCTAATAATGGGGGCAAAATAGACAACCAAAGCGGTATCTTTTTTTCTCGAATGCTGCCATCTTTTGCTTTAGAGAAATGGACTAAATTATAATTCGATTGATTTTTGATTAAAGTCAATTTCCCGTTGCCTAATTCCATTGGGAATTTGGCTTTGCCTCCTACGAAATTCAGGTCAGTTTCTTCTCCGTTTATTTTTACTTTAGCTACCCCATCTTTAGTTGCAGAAGAAAATATTAAACCTTCCTTTTCGTACTTCACTTCATAATTAGCAAGTACGATGGATTCGGGTGGTGGAGGTGTAATAGATTCTGGTATTGGCAGCGTATCTATTGAAGAATTTAGGGTATCAGGCTGTGCAAAAAGAGCAAGACTACTCCACACAAAAAATAGGATTAATAGATATTGGATTTTTCTCATAGTACAATTTGTTGGGACGAAGCATTTAAATTAAATACTTGATGACAAATAATATCTTTAAAAGTAATATTAAAATTAAGTTTTACCAACCAATTTCAATTTGGGTTTAAAAATTAGGACTTAGGCAACATTTTTGAGGCATATTTAGCGTGGTTTTCAATTTATATTATAGCCTAGACTGGAAATAAATGTAGATTAAACAAAGAACTAGTTTCAAGGCCAATAATAATTCCCTAACTTTGAATATCAATTTTTCAAAAAAAATCTTTCTTATGCGTACTTTAATCCAATGTAGTACTTTCGTTCTTTCTCTTTTGATGGGTTTGAGTTTATTTAGTCAAAATGTAATTCCTTCAAAGATAGAATTTACAAAAGATGGGGTTCCTATCCCCAATGCTTTGGTTGGTGGATTAAATGCCCCTCAATTTTCAGAAGCGGATTTTAATGGCGATGGCCGCATGGATTTATTTGTTTTTGATCGTGCGGGTTCTGTACCTTTAGTATTTATCAATTCTCCGATTTTTGGGTATGAATATGCTCCTGAATATAAAGAGGTTATTCCAGATAATGTACTCGACTTTGCATTACTTAGAGATTTCAATTGTGATGGAGCGATGGATTTATTTACTTATTTCAATTTTGCAGTATCAGGAATTTTAGTTTACGAAGGCTATTATGATAGCGAAAACAAATTACAATTTAAAGATTTTGAAACAGGCTACACTATTTTTCCAGACAATATTTTATGGTTTCCATCCTTTTCTGGTTTCCCTTCAAATTTAAATGTAGTTCGTGGCGATATTCCTGCAATAGATGACATAGATGGCGATTCTGACATGGATGTATTGACTTTTGGATTGAATGGAGGATATATTGAATTTTATGAAAATTTTTCGGCCGATATGGGATATGGCTGTGATAGTATGATCATGAAATTATCAGATAATTGCTGGGGAAGATTTAGAGAAACTGGAATTAGTGAAGAAATCGATTTAAGTCCTTCTATAGATAGTTGTGTAGGCACCGATAGTTTTTTTGTTCGAGGAGCGGAAAGTTTACATACTGGGTCTACGATTTTATCTTTAGATATGGATAATGATGGAGATAAGGAGATTGTTTTAGGTGATGTGAGTTTTAAGAGTTTAAATTTATTGACCAATGGATATAATAAAGATACTGCATGGATGGTCGATCAAGCCTACCCATATCCTACCAATAGTTTAGGAGTAGACATTGATATTTTTCCTTCTTCATTTTATCTCGATTTAAATAATGACGGGAAGAAGGATTTTATTGCAGCGCCTAATATAGAATCTGGAGAGAACTATGAATGCAGTTGGATGTATACGAATACGGGAAGCAATGAATTTCCTGTATTTAATTTTACTACAAAAACATTTTTGGTAGATGAGATGGTGGATTTAGGAATCAATGCAAATCCTGTCTTTTTTGATCATAATAGCGATGGTTTGATGGATATTGTAGTAGGCACTGGAGGTTTATATTTACCTATTGTTGGCCCAGGAGGATATGATGCTCGACTACGTTTGTATGAAAATGTGGGTACTGCGACCTTACCTAAATATGCTTTAATTGATGAAGATTATGCCAATGTAGGTACTTACGGTCTTATTGATATTCATCCGACTTTTGGAGATACCGATGGAGATGGAGACATGGATATGATTGTAGGTGATGCACAAGGTAAAATTTATTTTTTCAAGAATCTAGATACTGGAAACGGAATAGCTAATTTTGGACCATTAGAAATCAGTGCATTCAGTATTGATGTGGGGCAATTTTCAACACCTCAATTGGTAGATGTAGATGAAGATGGAAAGCTGGATTTAGTGATTGGAGAGAAGAATGGTAATATTAATTATTACTTAAATACAGGTACCGTTAGCATTCCTAACTTTGCTTTAATTAATGATTCTTGGGGATCTGTTTTTACCTCTCTTCCTGGTGATGCAGAAGGTTTTAGTCAACCCCAATTAATCAAGGAAAATGGAAGTTATGTCTTGTATACAGGGAGTAAGTTTAGAGGAATAATGAAATATGATAATATCGAATCCAATCTAATTACTGGAGATTTTAATTTGGTAGCAGATTCTTTATTAGGACTACGATCTGGTTATCGCTACCGATCTAATATTGCTGATTTAAATAATGATACTGGGCATGAATTTATCATTGGAAATCGAAGAGGAGGAATAGAAATCTTCTCTGACACCGAAATTGTAACTGTAGGTACGCAACAAGCTTCAGCGCCTAATTTTAATTTTGAAATTTTTCCAAACCCAGTAGATCAAACATTGAACATTCAGTTTGAACGACCTATTGAAGGAACTTGGAATGTGGTTTTATTTGATGCGCTTGGTCGGCAAGTGTATGGTGCGGATCTTTTGGGAAATCAACAAATAGATATCCCACATTTGAGTTCAGGAATTTATTTTGTTCGGGTGGCGTCTGAAGAAGCCTTTTTAACAAAGAAATTTATTAAAAAATAAATTAGCCATAGTTTCTTGCACCAAAAATTAAGGAACCAATACGCACCATCGTACTTCCTTCTTCGATGGCTATTGTATAATCTCCAGACATTCCCATAGAGATTTCTTTGAATTGGTCATCCTTAGGAAAAAATTGAGATTGAATTTGATCAAAAAGCATTTTTAATGATTTAAATTCTGTGCGAATTTGTTTTTTATCTGAAGTAAAACTTGCCATTCCCATGATACCAATGAGTTGAATATTAGGATAATTATTATTTTCAAAGTGCTGGAAAAAGTCTTGATAATTATCCTTATTTAAACCTGTTTTTGTAGACTCCTCCCCTATTTTTATTTGAATGAGACATTGGATTATCCGATCATTTGCAGCGGCTTGTTTTTGCACTTCATCTAATAATTTGATTTCATCTATAGAATGAATGAGTTCTACAAAAGGCGCAATGTATTTAATCTTATTTCGCTGTAAGTGACCAATAAAATGCCATTGAATATCTTTTGGTAAAGCCTTATACTTTTCGGCCATTTCTTGTGCTCTATTTTCACCAAAAACACGCTGTCCTTTCGAATAAATTTCCTGAATAGCTAGTATTGGTTTTGTTTTAGAAACAGCCACCAATTGTACCTTTTGTTCATTCAATTCATTTATTATTTCGCTATACATACAAGAAAATTGGTCGATTATTAGTTTAAATATGTAGAATACGCCAAAAGTATTAAATTTGATAAACTAAATCAACGATTTATTTTAAAATACCTTGTTTACATGAAAAACTTAACCATTAAACTATTCTTTTTCATAACTCTTTTTCTGACCGTTTTGTCCTCTTGCAAGGAAATCACAACCAGTACGTTACCCTTAGGTAAAGAGAAAATGATTGCTATCTTAATGGATATACATAAAGTAGAGGCTATACTACAAAATAGTAAATCAGAAGAAAGAGATAGTTTAGCGAGTCAACATTATTTTCAAGTTTTTGAGATTCATGATATTAGTAAAGAAGAATTTGAAAAAAATCATAAATTATTATTTTCTCAGCCAGGTTTAGCGGATGAAATTTATGATGAAATTACCAAAAGATTGGATAAAGTCTCTAAGAAAAAATAAAAGAAGATCTTGACAAAAAAGAAGGCCAAATATTAGGTCTTTGGTTTTTGAGAAAAGCGCATTAACTTTACAGCACAAAAGTTTAAATATGGAAAACAATGAGGTTAAGATTTTAGTAGTCGATGATGAACCCGATATTTTAGAATTCGTTACCTATAATCTTCAAAAAGAAGGGTTTCAAGTTTTTTCGGCTTCTGATGGCCAAGAAGCGCTGATTGCTGCAGAAGAAATTTTGCCTGATTTAATCATTTTGGATATCATGATGCCAGAATACGATGGTGTAGAAGTATGTCGTCAATTGAGAGCAATGACCAAATTTGATGATACCATCATTGCTTTTTTGACTGCTAGAAATGAAGATTATTCTCAAATTGCGGGGTTAGATGTAGGTGGAGACGATTATATAAGTAAACCGATCCGACCTCGTGTATTGATTAGCAGAATCAAAGCCTTATTAAGAAGAAGAACCAAAGGCTCTACTAAATCCTCCAAAGTGCTTTCTTTTGAAAATTTAGTCATTGACAAAGAACGTATCTTGGTGCTTAAAGACAATGAAACTATTAATTTAGCAAGAAAAGAATTTGAGTTATTATTTTTATTAGCCAGTAAACCTGGAAAAGTCTTTACTAGGGAAGAAATATTTAGTCGTGTATGGGGTTCTGGGATTATCGTTGGAAATCGTACCATTGATGTCCATGTGCGTAAAATTCGAGAAAAAGTAGGCAACCACTATATTAAAACCATTAAGGGCATTGGATATAAATTTGAATTTTAAATGAAATTAAACTTAAAAAATCCTACACCAAGGCAAATTGCATTATTTACTGCAATTATGATTTCATTTATTACCATCCTTATCACCTTGGTTTTACAATTAGTATTCTACCAAGCCATCCATTGGAATTTTCTTTTATTAGCTGCGGCTGTCGTTTTTATCTGTGCTTACCTCTCTTTTTTATATGCACTTAAGACCTTTATTTATCGTCGAATTAAATTGATTTACAAAACCATTCATCATCTTAAGCAGCCCAAAAATGGCGTCCATACAAAAATGGATATGCAAGAACATATTATTGATGAAGTAGAAAAAGAGGTATTCAATTGGGCCAAAGATCAACGGAATGAAATTGATTATTTAAAAAACCTGGAAGCTTATCGAAGAGACTTTTTAGGGAATATATCACATGAGTTAAAAACACCTATTTTCAATATTCAAGGCTATATTGATACGCTAATTGAAGGCGGAATGGATGACAAACAGATCAATGTTCGCTATTTAAAAAGAGCAGCTACTAATGTAGAACGACTCAATAACATTATTGAGGATTTGGATGTTATTTCTCAATTAGAAGTAGATGCACTACATCTAGATTTGGAAAAATTTGACATCCGCAATTTAAGTATAGAAATTTTTGAAGACTTAGAGTTTAAAGCAGAAGATAGAAATATTCAATTGGCAATAAAAGACGGATGCAATCATCCCTTTTTCGTTTATGCAGATCGTGAACGAATACGCCAAGTGTTAGTCAATCTTATCTCCAATTCTATTAAATATGGTAAAAAAGATGGAATGACTCAGGTGGGCTTTTATAATATGGAAGAAAATATTTTGATCGAAGTTTCTGATGATGGGCTGGGTATTGATGAAAAACATTTACCTCGTCTTTTTGAGCGATTTTATCGGGTGGATAAAAGTCGATCAAGATCACAGGGAGGCACTGGATTAGGCCTTTCCATTGTAAAACATTTAATTGAAGCACATAATCAAACCATTAATGTGAGAAGCTCGATTAATGTAGGTTCCACCTTTGGTTTTACCTTAAAATCAGCTTAGTACTTACCGATTTAACCAACGTACAAAATTGGCTACTTTGGGATGTGTTGCTAATTTTTGAACCGTATAATAATGCTTCCCCATTTCCTTTTCTGAAATGAATTTATGAATTTCCTTATGACAATCTCTGCATAGTCCTACCGTTTCCAACATTTGTGCTTTGGTAAAATTCTTTTTAAACCATTTATTTTTGTGTACCGTTCGAGGGATCAAATGATGGCGTGTAGTAAAAGGCACTTCTCGTTGGCACAAGGGGCAATCTTCCATTTTGCTTACTTTTTAGTGTTAACCTTCATTTCATAGTTTTTGTTCCTTAATTCCTTCTATATTTTGCATCATCATGTCTTTTATTTTTTCTTGTAATTCGGCTTCATTTGTATACTCCTCAGGATAAATAGGCCCTTGCCAAATACTAGTAACCCGACCAGGGCTTACTGCAAAAGCAAGATGAGAAGCTACTAGTTTTTCTGTATCAATCAA
>JAHDCJ010000034.1:8268-18993 GCA_020629935.1 Saprospiraceae bacterium
CTCCCTCTATTTTACGTGTAATTCGAATTCCAATAAGAAAGAGTAAAAGACGCGCCACATAATGATAACCACTTATCAAAATAAAACGCTCTGATTTTTTCCCGAATAAAAATAATATAATTGCCCAAATAGGTACTGCAATTAGCAATAAAAAGCCTAAAACAAATAAACTATAAAAAGCCCAAAATCTAGAAAAAATATTTCTCATATATCAATAAAGCATTGAATCTACAAATTGAATTGGTTTAAAAATAAGCGCTTTTTTTAAAAAAAGAACTTAAACATAATGATTTCCAAATTCAAATCATTTATTATCTTTAGCGATTAGAAAATTACCAACAAAAAAAATCCCTCTTGGCTAAGAAAACGACATCGAATAAAAAGAAGAAAATGACTCCCCTGATGACACAATATTATCAGGTAAAATCAAAATATCCAGATGCCTTATTACTTTTTCGAGTAGGTGATTTTTATGAAACTTTTGGCGAAGACGCCGTTACCGCTTCCGCTGTATTAGGGATTACGTTAACGTCTCGAAATAATGGCGGAGACCAAACCCCTTTAGCAGGAGTTCCATACCATTCACTAAAAATTTATTTGCCACGACTAGTCAAAGCGGGTTTTAGAGTGGCTATATGCGAACAGCTTGAAAAACCAAGTAAAGAAAAGAAAATATTAAAACGAGGAGTTACTGAGATCATTACGCCTGGGATTGCTATCGATGATAAACTTTTAGAACACACAAAAAACAATTACCTCTGCTCTATTCATTATGGGCGAAATAACCATTATGGAATCGCCTTTTTAGATGTATCTACTGGCGAGTTTTGGGTTACTGAAGGTAAAACAGCTTACGTAGAAAAAATGTTGCAAAGTTTTAATCCTTCTGAAATCATTTTTTCCAAAAATAAAACCCAAGATTTTGAGCAAACATTTGGCAGTAAATTTTACGTTTATCCTTTAGAAGATTGGATTTATAAACCGGATTATACTAGAGAAAAATTACTTGAACATTTTGAAGTTCCAAGTATGAAAGGTTTTGGAATTGAAGAATTAGAACTCGCTCAAATTGCAGCTGGAAGTATTCTTCATTACCTAAACGCTACAGAGAATAAAAAGCTCAATCATCTTACCCAAATTAGTAGAATTCAACAAGATCGATATGTATGGTTAGATCGATTTACCGTAAGAAATTTAGAGCTGATTTATAGTGCACATGAGACAGGCATTCCTATGGTCAATATTCTTGATAAGACGATTTGTCCAATGGGCGCTCGAATGCTTAAACGCTGGATAGTATTACCTCTAAAAGACCGTAAAGCCATTCAAACACGACATAAGATTGTTGCTTACTTTATAGAAAATACTGATTTTCAAGAAAGCATGAGTCAGCATATTCGAAGTGTTGGAGATATTGAACGATTGATATCTAAAGTTCCACTAGGCAAAATTAATCCCCGTGAAGTAGTACAACTGAAAAAAGCGTTATCGGTGATGGAACCGATGATACAATTGCTTCAATCGACCGAACAAGAAGAACTCATTGCGATTGCGGATCGAATACATCCATGTACAGTTATGCGCAATCAAATTGAGGATAAAATAATGGATGAACCTCCAGTGAATTTATTAAAAGGAGGAGTTATTAAAGATGGCGTACACGAAGAGTTAGATGAGCTTCGACAGATTGTTAAAAACAGTAAAGATATTTTATTAAATATTCAACAAGAAGAAGCAGAAAAAACAGGAATTACTAATTTAAAAATTGGTTTCAACAACGTCTTTGGATATTATTTAGAAGTAACCAATAAATACAAAAATCAAGGACTTGTACCTGAAAATTGGGTTCGAAAGCAGACCTTAACGGGTTCGGAACGTTATATTACCGAAGAACTTAAAAAACTAGAAGTCAAAATCTTAGGTGCAGAAGACAAAATTCTAATTCTTGAAAATGATCTATTTGACCAATTGGTTCAAAGTTTAAATGAATACATTCAACCGATTCAAATTAATGCCTCTTTAATTGCTCGAATTGATTGTTTAAATGCCTTTGCTTTAGTAGCTGTGCAAAATAATTATTGTCGTCCTACGATTGATGAAAGCTTGATTATTGATATCAAAGATGCACGGCATCCAGTCATTGAGCAACATTTGCCTTTAGGAGAAGACTATGTTCCAAATGACATTTATCTAAACAATTCAGATCAACAAATCATGATGATTACTGGGCCGAATATGTCTGGTAAATCTGCCGTTTTACGCCAAACGGCTTTGATCGCACTAATGGCTCAGATGGGTTCCTATGTTCCAGCTAAGGAAGCAACCATTGGAATAATAGACAAAATATTTACTCGGGTAGGTGCTTCAGATAACATATCTTCAGGAGAATCTACTTTTATGGTAGAAATGAATGAAACAGCTAGCATTTTGAATAATGTCAGTGAACGAAGCCTTATCTTGCTAGATGAAATTGGACGAGGCACGAGTACCTATGATGGAATTTCCATAGCTTGGTCTATTGCTGAATATTTACATAATAATCCAATAGCCAATCCAAAGACTTTGTTTGCTACCCATTATCATGAACTCAATGAGCTAGCTAATAAATTTCCTAGAGTTAAAAACTTTAGTATTTCTACTAAAGAAATTGGAAATAAAGTGATCTTTCTTCGAAAATTGATTCAAGGAGGAAGTCATCATAGCTTTGGAATTCATGTAGCAAAAATGGCGGGTATGCCCAAAGCAATTTTAAAAAGAGCTACAGAGATATTACAACAATTGGAAAAGAAAAGTATTACCAATCAACAAATTGATAAAACCCTACAATCCATCACTCCAGAACCTTATCAAATGAATATTTTTGAAGCGGATGATCCACTTTGGAAAGAAATTCGGGAAGATTTAGAAGCTTTAGACATTAATGCACTTACGCCTATCGAGAGTATGATGAAGCTTCATGAATTGATTGGAAAAATAAAGGAATAAGGATTAAATAACGAAATATTGTTATTTCAACTTTTATTTTTTCATCTTTCCCTAAATAGAATGACAGTATTAAAAAATAAAAAGGCTAGCTCAATGAGCTAGCCTTTTTTGAATCTTTTGAATTGATAATTACTTCTTAAGTAAATCTCGAATTTCAGCTAAAAGATCTTCTTGTGTTGGTCCTGCTGGAGCTGGTTCTGGCTCTGGAGCTTTCGCTTTGTTCATTCCTTTTACTACAAAGAAAAGAGCTAAAGCTACAAGTAAGAACGAGATCAATGAAGTGACAAACTTACCATAAGCAAGGGCTACCCCACCCGCTTCTCTTACTGCTTCAAGAGAATCCATGTTGACACCAGTGGCATCTGCAGGAGCTTTTAATACGGTAAATACATTTGTAAAATCAGGTGTTCCAAAAATAGAAGCAATTAAAGGCATCAACAAATCGGCAACTAATGATGAAATCACTGTTCCGAATGCTGCACCAATAACGATACCAACGGCCATGTCAACCATGTTTCCTTTGGCTGCAAATTCTTTAAATTCGCCTATCATTCCCATAGTGTTAAAAATTTTGGTTAATTAATAATGGCAAAAGTACGCTTTTTTTTAAACATTTAAAATTTAACGATTTATAAGTCATTGAGCGGAATACTTCGTTGTAACCAATTTTGGGCATCATATCTGGCTTGTTGATCAATTAAATGCATGACATAGGCATTTCTAGGAAAGGTGGTTTTATTTTGATTACTATAATGCAATAACGAGCCGTGCAAAATTATCAAATCGCCTTTTTGTGCAGGCAGTGCAATAGGGTTCACTTCTTTTTCCTCCTCATTTTCATGCAAATTGACAAATTTCAACCGATTGTTTTCTTGGATAAATCTTTTTTTCAATGGCTTCTGATGCGATTTTGGGAAAACTACCAAACAGCCATTTTCTTCCGTTGCATCATCAACGGCAAGCCATAAAGCAGTACAACTTAATGGTTCAGTATATAAAAAAGTGGAATCCCGATGCCATTTAACTTCGGCTCCAATCAGTGGTAATTTTAAAATATATTGACTTTGGATAATGCCTGGTTGAACCAAGGGCAATTGGTGGACTACATTTCGAACTTTTGAACTATAAGAAAAGGCTCTAAAGGCCTCATCTTGATCATGTATGGCATGGCCAATTTTATTGATAAACCATCCGACTTCAATATCATCTTGTTTTAAACATTCATAAAATCCAAAGATTCCATTGGCACTATTTAAAAAGTGTTGATTTTCCTGTTGAGCCCTTGAAGAAGTATAATTGGCGCGTTGCTCTTCCGATAAATTTTCAATTAAATACCGTGCGCGTTGCTTGAGATGAGTTAGTTCAGTTTTATCTGCAAATTGCTTGATATGCAAATATCCATTTTCCTGATAAAACTGAAGATCTTCTTGACTAATTATGCTTTCCATTCGAAAAAAAATTCATGTTTCTTTTAATCCAAATCATCTTGTAACAATAAATTATTTTTCTCTAGATCTTTCAAAAACTGACTTCTTAAGTCCATATCAAAATCAATGAGTACCTCTGCTTCTTCCCGATCTAAGCCATCACTAGCTTTGGCAATTTCTTCTAGTAGATTGAATAATAATTCGTATTCCTTATCAGGACCATGTTCAACCAATGTATAAAGCGCCTTTTTATAAATGTTTTTAGGATCATTTTTTTTCTCCAATTCATAATCAAATGACCATTTAATTATTTTTGCCCAAGGATGGTTTGCTAGCATTTTTTCAAGTTGTTCTAGCTCTTCTTTTTGTACTATTCCATCAGCCATGGCAACTACGTAAATAATTTCGCCAAAAGCTTCATATAATCGTTCTTTATTGACCATAAATTATAATTTTCATAAATGTAAAAAAAAAGAGGAACACCTCTTATATTAATCTATCTAAAATTCAAATATACTTTTAAGTATTTCTTACCTTTGTTTTATAATGAAAAAAGGAAATCTCCTATTATTGTTGACCATTTTAGCCTTCCCGTTGTATGGCCAATTAGATAGTTTGAAACTAAATAAAAAAGGTAAACGGAAACCTACTTTTTATCCACTTCCTGCCTTGAGTTATACTCCAGAGACCCAATTAACGTTGGGGGCAGCCCTAGTTAGTTATTTTGATCTATATAAACCAGAAACCGATACTCGATTGTCGAATATCCAAGTGTTGGCAGTGTATACTACTGCCAAACAAATTCTTCTAGATACCAAATGGTTTCTTTACACAAAAAATGAAGATTTTATCTTCTTCGGCAGAGCTTTTTACCATAAATACCCTGATCGACATTATGGTTATGGGAATACAACATTAGATTTAGTCAATTATTTTGAACCGAATAATGCAAGTAGTGAGACATTTAATTATTTAGCTTTTAATACACAGCGTGTTCATTTTTCACCTGTTTTTTTAAGAAAAATATATAAGCGATTATATGGAGGAATTCAGTTTGAATATGAGCAATTATTTGATTTTAAACTAATAGATCAACGCCCTGCTTTCATTGATCCAGACATTTTATCCGTTCCAGTAACAGGGGCGCGAACGGGTCTAGGATTCAATATTACTTTTGACAATCGGGATATCAATTTAAATCCCTTAAATGGACATTATCTCCAATTACAAAATTGGTTTTTTAGCGAAAAATTAGGTGGTGATTATCAATACTCCGTATTTCGGTTTGATGGAAGATCTTACATCAATACCCTAAAAGATCAAACCATAGCCTTACAACTCATTGTAGATCAACGGTATTCGCCCGATGGACGTCAAGGTATTCCTTTTAGAGGATTAGCTAGATTTGGAGGTGCGGATTTAGTAAAAGGTTATTTTTACGGAACCTATCAAGCTCAAAAAATGACCATGTTTCAGATGGAATATCGTTGGCCCATTTATTATTTTAAGAAGCCTTTCCCATTTAAAAAACTACCTATAATCAAAGGTTTTGGTTTAGTTGGCTTTTTGGGAGGCGGTCAAGTATTTGATCAATGGTCGGAATTTGGATTTAATCGATTTCGTTTAGCAATGGGCGGTGGATTTCGAATAAATATTGATCGGGAGCAAAGACTAAATATTGGAGCCGATTTTGGCTATGGATTCGATAAAAACTCCGATTTCCGAAAGCATCAAACAGGAATTTATTTCTTTTTGGGCGAAACCTTTTAGCGATATACTTCTACACTAAGGAACATTTTTCTACATTTGTATTTTTAAATCACGAAATATTATAAAAAACGATGGGACTATTATTCCTATTTTTCTTTCTTTCTATCTTCTTTTCCTTTCTTTGCTCGGTTTTAGAAGCAGTACTTTTAAGTATTACTCCTTCATTCATAAATCTCAAAGAACAAGAAGGTGACCCTATAGCACAAGACCTTAAAGTCTTTAAAGATGATATTGATCGCCCATTGGCAGGAATTCTTACTTTAAATACCATTGCTCATACTGTGGGTGCTATTGGTGTAGGTGCTGTGGCAGGCGATATTTGGGGCGATGAAAAGATGAATATCTTAGGTATTAACATTGCTTATGAAGGCGTTGTTGCTGCTTTAATGACACTTGCCATTTTAGTATTATCCGAAATAATACCTAAAACTTTAGGCGCGAATTATTGGAAGTCACTTACGCCATTTACTGTGCGCGTATTAAAAATGTTAAACGTTATTCTTTTCCCATTCATTTTCCTTAGTCAATTGATTACTAAAAAAATGAAAAAAGAAAAGGATAAGGCTGTACTTACTCGCGGTGATTTCTTAGCTATGGCGAAAATGGGTCAAAAGCAAGGCTTGTTTAGAGAAGGAGAATCTAAAATCATTCAAAATTTATTAAGCTTTAATAAAATCTTAGTGCGGGATGTTATGACTCCAAGAACGGTAATCGTTTCTGCCGCAGAAGATATGACCATTGGCGATTTTCATGCGCAAAATACAAAGCTTCGATTTTCTAGAATTCCTATTTATGAAAAAGAAAAAGATGAAGTCACTGGTTTTGTGTTAAAAGATGAAATCCTTTTAGCTTTAGTAAATAAAAAAGGAAATGAATCTTTAAAATCGATCAAAAGAGAAATTATGGTGACCTCACTCACCTTCCCTATTCCTCAATTATTTAATCTTTTCATGGAAAAACGAGAACATATTGCACTCGTTGTTGATGAATTTGGTGGAGTAGCTGGATTAGTAACCATGGAAGATTTAATCGAAACCTTATTAGGTATGGAAATCATGGATGAATATGATAACGTAGAAGATATGCAAGCTATGGCTCGAAAAAAATGGGAGTCTAGAGCAAAAAATCTAGGTTTAATTCCTTTAGAATTTGATAAGGATAAAGACGAAGATGCTTAAAAATTAAAAAAGCCTCAGTAGATATGAAATCCACTGAGGCTTTTTTAATATGCACTTTTATTTTTTCGGAAGAAAGACTTCTGCCAACATACATCGGGCACTTCCTCCTCCAAATTGCTCAATCGTATAAATTGGGCTATACAAAATCTCTCCTTGCTTCTTTAATTGATCAATTTGTTTTTCAGTGAGCGATTTATATGCCTGCTCGGACATTATCGTAATCGCTGTGCCTTTCTTGTTTTTTACTTGAAGCATATTTCCAGCAAACTGATTAATTTGATCAAAACTCAAGTCAATAATTTCTTTATTTGTAGCTTCAAAAGATTGAATTAATTGTTTCCTCTGCCCTTCATCTTTTATGGAATCTAAACAAATAGCCACATAATTTTCACCTAATGCCATCATCACATTGGTATGGTAAATAGCTTGCCCATGTTGATCTATAGAGTCAAATGCTACTGGACGAAAAGACAAGAATTTACAAAATGTATCCAATACTTTAGCATCGGTTCTTGGACTCAAACAAGCATAGGCAATCTTATTCCTTCGATCTAAAACCATACTACCTGTTCCTTCTAGAAATATATTTTGATGTTCGAAAGTGGAGAGATCAATTTTCTTATTCATTTGATGTGCATCCAGCACTTCGTTTAATACGGCTACACTTCGTTCAATTCTTCGATTTTCAGCATTCATTGGGTATAAAACCAAGGTACCATCTTCGTGAAAAGACACCCAATTATTTGGAAAAACGGCATCAGGCTTAGCGGGTTCAATTTCATCTTGGGCCACAATAACCTCTACGTCTGCGGATTGTATTTTTTTCACAAACTGATCAAATTCGTCAATCGCATTTTCGGTAATTTCTTTAGAAGAAAGAGATGTTTCTTCATTTTGAAAGGCATTATTGACCGCAGTTTCTTTATTAAATCCAAAAGAAGCAGGCCGAATCATTAGTAATGTTTGGGTTAGATGTGCTGGTTTATTCATTTGCTCTAAATTGTGTACGCCAAAGATAATTTTTTTATAAAAAAGGAGAAACATCTCGAAAAGGATATTTTTCCTTTTTGCGTAAAAAAAAATTAAACTACGCGAACCCGTACTAGATCTTTATCTAATACAGGTTCGTCCTTAAAACCGCTTATTTTTATGAAGTAACTACTCCAGTTTTTATATTTTTAACAAACGAATCGTTTTCATTCGATCTTCCTCCCCTTCCATTCTTAATAGATAAACTCCCTTTGGATATTTAGACATATCAAGCTCAAACTGATTTTCTCCTTGTTTAAAATCCATTTGTTCTTTACTTACCACTCTTCCCAATAAAGTAATCAGTTGTATATTTCCATTCATTGCCTCCTCTAAGTCAATATGAATTATCGTTTTATCTACAATTGGATTAGGTTTTGCATAAAATTGATTGATCGAAGTGCTTTGTTCATTAAGATTTGTTAATGCCCCTGCATATGTGGCACTAATAAGATCTGCACTAGGATCATTCACTTGTAACAAGCTCATTTCATCGTCAGCGAATAAGACCGTATGCACCGTTCCTCCATTGTAAACCCATTCTATAATCGATGTTTCATTCGCATTTACCAAAGGAATTTCTAATGTAGCTAAGGAGGTCCAATTGGGGTAAGCTTCGATCATTTTTCCAAAACCAGGAACTTGTAGATCAATATTAAGCGATAGCAAATCTTCATCAGGCTGTGTTAAAGTAGGCATGTTGAAATAAGGAGCGTCCATTTGATGATCCAAAAGATTGGCTGCTCCGAAAACCGTTTGGTCATAACGAAGTTCCAAATTTCCAGAACCCATTTTACCTGATGAAGAAAATGCGATAGACAAGTCTAGAATAATGCTATTCGAGGTATTGCCTATGATCGCTGCTTTCAAGAAATAATCTTGTGCATAGATTGACTGAGTAAAAAAAATGATTATTATGGTGAAGGATATATTTTTCATAAAAGAGGAATTTTCTAATGAAGGAATTGATGAGTTTTTAATTTTTTATGTTTAAAAAATTAGTCATCGATAAATTGAATGATTTTCGAATTGTTTATTCTCCAGTACAAGTTTTTATCTACCGCATTTACCGCCCCATCAAGATTAAAATCAGCGCGACGTTGAAAATATTCTGCGGCCAATCCATTTTGAGGAATCCATTCTAAATTTTTATCTACTGCATTGATTTGGCCATCCCAATTGGCATCACCTGCATACATGGCATAATGAAGTCCAGGCTTAGTTTGTGCATTATTACCAAAGGATTGCCCAGCGCTAGACATGAAGCTAAATTGAGCTTCAAATCGGTCTAAAAAAATTGCATTAGCACTCATGATATCTAAATGATTTCGATGGCGGATAACAATAAAACATTCCGTAGGTGACACTCCTCTAAAAGAGACAGGAGAATACCCATCCAAAGCCGTAACCAAGCCATTACGATGAAGTAAAGCAGCCATAGAAGCGAGTACAATAGAATGATCATTTCCATCTCTCAATTCTACCACAACCCAATCTACGAGATCATTAATTCCCATTAAGTCCAGCACTTCTTTATTAAAGGTTGCTCCTTCATTATCTACAAACTGTCCCATTGCAGTAAATGGTTCTTCTGTTGGAATCTCTATGGCTCTTTCCTTGGTAGTAACCATCAAATCAGTATCTGATTGGTAAGGCCCTTCCAACATTACGGAAGGAGTCAATTTGATCAAATTTTCTTCGATGGTAAAATAAAAACGCACTACACATCCGCTTCCATTATTTACCTCTACCCAATATTCCCCTGCAATAAGATTGTTAATGGTAGAAGATGTAGCTCCTGTACTCCATTCCACGGTATAAGCGGTTGAAAATACTCCAGAATAACTAATTGCAGCAGAGCCTAAACCATTGTATGATTCGGCAAAAGTATATACGGTAGCCTCAATTCCAGATATGTTTTCTACAGTAGTTTCTGCTGCCGTAGAATTGCCCAAAGCATCTGTTAAGGTGACTGCATAATTTTGAGCGCCTAAATTTACCAAAGAATCACCGATATGATTATTACTCCATAAAAATTGATAAGGAGGAACGCCACCAGAAGGCTTAGCAATGATTTCTCCTTGATTATTACAAGAAACAGGCTTTGTTTCTAGCGTTATTCCTAAATTATTTTCATCATCATTAAAAGAAGTAGAATTAATGCTTAAGGTACTAAAGGGCGCTACGCCGCTTACAGAAAACACGCTATTTCCAAGATCTACTGTAATGGCAAGGGGATCTCCTGAAGGTAAATCCATCTCTGTAATCACAAAACGTGCAATCATTCCTTTCCCTGATAAACCGTTCGTATTTTCTAATAAAAAGTGGGTTTCTCC
>JAHDCJ010000034.1:19093-44854 GCA_020629935.1 Saprospiraceae bacterium
AAAATTAAAGGGTCAGGTTTTTCTCCTAAAGAAGATCCAGAAACTACAGGGAAACTTGTCCAAGTATATTCCTTCATATTTTCTACATTAAAATCGACCACAAACTCTTCATCACAAAAATAATTATCGTAACGGCCAAGATCAAATGAGTCGGCATGATCAGAAAAGGAATAGTCCATATTAAACTCATGCGAACAATTTCCTTCCACTCGATATTTTACCTTATAATCTTCTTTTCTCGTAAAATTATAGGTGATGTCTTTGGTGTTTGCAATTAAAGTATCATTGATATACCAGGCATAACTTTCAATAGTATTGATTGGAATAGCCCCTCCGTAAATGGTATGCTCCCCTGTTTCACAATGATCTCCATCTTCCACTAATACAAACTCACAGGGTTCCGTGGATATGGTAATATCTTTACATTTTGAAGCACTTGGCCACAAAGGACATGACTGAAGCATCATACACACGGTATAGGTACCTTCATTTTGGTACGTATGTGATAAGTCAATGGTAGCGCCATCCCAACTATTTTCGCCATAATGAAAATTTACAACCGAATTATAGTTGTGACTTAGGGTTACCGTTAATTGATCGACTACAAAGTCAAAATCAATGTCAAAGAAGCCTACTTCCTCTGTGGATTTCCTAAGATCAAGTCTACCACCAGAAGATACTTTATTCTGCAAATTAGGATTAGTGGCCACATTATTTAATAGATCATCTATTGGAAAATAACTGCAATAGGTCCATATGTAGGCATAAGCAGCCGTCACAAAAGGTGTAGCGATAGAGGTACCAGAAAAATAGTCATATGAATTATTAGGGCTGCATGAATAGATCATATGCCCAGGAGCTCCCAAGTCTACCGTAGCAGGTCCATAATTTGAAAATGCAGCTAATCTATCATCTGGCATTGTAGCAGCCACGCTTATAATAATAGGAGAATCCCAATCATTTCCAAAGTTGTAATTAGCAGGGTAAATTGGGGTTTGATCGTTGTTATTACCATAATTATTACCTGCTGCTGCAATAAAGGTAATAGGCCCTTCTTCTTGATCCGTCGTGTTAAGTATGGCATCTTCCAAAAGACTAGAATTAAAGGTTCCTCCCCAACTTAGGTTTGCAATTTTTGTAATATTTACTTGGTTAAAGCTGGTTTTCCAAATATATTCAATACCACTAATAATTTGATCTAAATTAGCATTTCCATTTCCACCAAATATTTTTATTGGGACCATTTTATTATCTACAATCCCCGAAATGCCAATGCCATTATCCTTTACTGCCCCAATTACTCCAGCAATCCCTGTTCCATGTCCCAATTCGTCATCTGGATTATTATCATCATTGACAAAATCCCAACCTACAAAATCATCGACATAGCCATTATTATCAGAATCAATTCCATCTTCATCATCGGGATCAAAAATATAAGATGACCCATCCCAAACGATGACTTGTCCATCTCCATCTGCATCTTCACCCAAGTTTTGCCAAATGTGATCTACTAAATCTTCATGTTTCCAATCAATACCACTATCTAAAATCGCAATTTTATAGGGTCGTTTAGGTGTGGGAATATCGACATCTTCTGCAAGCATAAAATTAATATCTACTCCTGGAATTCCATCTTGCTGACCTGTATTTTTTAAACCCCATTGTTTATCAAAATCAGGATCATTAGGTACTAGACATAATTGATATTGGTAATTAGGTTCTGCAAGTTCTACTTCCTCAAAACTGGTCAAATAGGTAGCTACCTCATCAATAGATTTAAATTTTTTGCCCGATAAACGAAAAGAAGAAGGAATCTCCCACACTTCATAACGCTCATTTCGCAATATTTTAGTCTTTTTAGGAGCCAAATGAGTATTTAAGGCCAATTTTTGACTTCGAGTCGTTTGCTCCGCAAATTTGATGACTATTTCTTTGATATCTTGCTCCCAATGTGGCGTCTGGCCTTGGAGCAATGTAAATAGAAATACGTTTAGAATAAGAAAAGATTTAATAATTTTCATTATACGGTTTTATTAGCGTCTATTAATGAAGTATCTAAAAAGATTAATTGCTTATTTTGATAATGTAAAATTAAGCTTAGCATGATTAATAAAAAAGAACAAAATACCATATGTTCTCATTATTAAATTTCATAATATATTTAAATATAGATATCTAAAACCTTACTAAATAGTCAAATATGACAATTCAAAACAAACAAGAGTAATGACTAGGGATCTCACAATTTAAAGGAAACATATATTTCCTTAATATTTAGTCAATTTATTAGAGAATGATTGGCTTTTAACTTTACCCTGAATTAAATAATTCCCTTTAGCTAAACCATCTATAGGAATCAATATTTCGTTTGGGCCTATATTAAGATCTATACCATAGTTACGAACTTCACTCCCTTTTGTATCTAAAATGATTAACTCTCCTGCTCCTTCTTCCAAGGAAACAACAGATAGATTAAAATGATCTTTAGCAGGATTAGGATAAATAGTAACTATGATTTCTGTCTCACCAAATTTCACCACTCGAATAGGCGAAAATTCAAATGTCTCATCCACATCTATAATCTTCAATCGATAATAATAAAGTTGACTTAATCGAACTTCCTTATCCTCCAATTGATAACTTTGTCCAGTAGTTTCATCTCCTTGACCTTCCACCCAGGCGATTTTTTCAAAACGAACGCCATCCGTTGATCGTTGAACTTCATAGCCTTCGAAATTAATCTCTGTAGCAGATTCCCAATGTAATAAGGAAGCATGTGTAGAGGCAAAAGCATCAAAACGCAATAACTCAACAGGAGCAAAATTTAAATCTAAATCAATGATGTCATCTACAGGACTATTGATAAAAATTTGAGTAGTTTCATCATCAAGAAAAACGACTGTTTCTGTAGTTCCTCCGTTATAAAGCCAAGTGAGTTTAGGCTTATTATCAGGATCTAACTTATCCAACCTAATTCTTACCAAGTGTTCATAGATAGGTTTCATAGGAATAGTCACATCATCAATATCACTAGCTAATAATTCTATATTTAAGGAAGCATTTCCGGCTTTAGGTTCGGTAAGAGATACATTATACAAAGCCGAAGAAAGTAACGTGGTAGGTGTTAATACATTTATGGAAGGATTAGCAAAATCACTTTCATCAAACTCAAAGACTAGATTACTAGAGCCTAAATCAAAGGTTTCGGAACCCGCAATAAAAATATCCGCTTCAAAAAAATTAGGACTATCCGTAGCCAATTCAAATTTCAACAAATAATTAGGCTGACCAAATAAAGGTATAGTAAAGATACACCACAAGAAAAGATTCAAGCGTTTCATAAAAAAAGGTTAAATGAGGATTGAAAAAAGGAGATTTTTTATAAAAAAAAGTTCCTTCATCAATAAAGTCTATAAATTTCAAATTAAAGTTGCATTTTTAATCAAAAAAAATAACTTTCACTATACCAAATTTAATTAAATACTACTCTATTGAAGGAAAGTACACTTTTTAAGACCTTACAAGCTCTAGATAAAAGAGAATTGAAATTATTAGACAAATTTATTAAATCAGGTCTAATAAATTCTACTCCAAAATGCTATGACCTATTTGTTATATTATGCCAACATCTTTCACCGAAATCAAAAAATATAACAATCGACAAAGAGGCTCTTTTCTTTACTATTTTCCCCGAAAAAAAGAAATACAACTCTTCCTTAAGTGTCTTAATGACCCAACTACAAAAGCAAATAGAAAATTATTTTATCTGGGATAATTTACAACAAAACAATAGCCTTAAAACCTTATTGCTTCAACCATCTAGAACACGTTTTAAACAACAAGCATTATATCAAAAAGAGGTAAAAGATCAACTAAAGAGATTACACCATAAAACGAAAAAAGACCAAGACGATTTCCTATATTCCTTTCTATTAACAAATGAACTTCAAAGAGAAAAGAAGCTTCAAGACCAAGAACAAATCGAATTAAATAAATTAGAAGCATTAGATAATTTTTACTTTGGAAATCGTTTAAAACTGTCATATGAATTAATTCAAATGTATCCGTCTTGGACCAAGCAAAAGGAATATATTGAGACCATTCTTGCGCATGTAGAACAATATCAAGATCCATTATCTAATCCAACAATTTTCATTTATCAATTTGCAATTAAACATTTAAAGAAAGAAAATGACGATCATTCTTTTGAAGAACTGATGGCACTCATTGAGCAACATCAAGGGCAAATTGAAAAGAAAGAGCTCAATGATATTTTTAAACTAGCCATCAATTATTGCGTCTATAATGTCTATCTGGGAAAAGTAGATTACCTCCAACATTTATTCTCTGTTTATCAAAAGATGGTTGAATATAATGCCTTATTTATCGGTCAATACATAGAGTTATCAACCATCAAAAACATCGTTTCTTTAAGTTGCCAATTACGTGAATTCGATTGGGTCGATGATTTTACAAATCGTTATAATTATTATCTTGATCCTAAATACAGTGAAGATGTAAAATTATATAATCAAGGGGTTATTCATTTTTATAAAAAAGAATTTCAGCAGGCACATGATTGTTTTAACACCATGTATCCAATTAATTTAGTGTTCGAACTCAATCGTAAATTTTTACTCTTAAAAATTTTCTATGAGCTCGATGAACAAATTGCTTTTGAAGCATTCACTCAATCTTTTTCTGCCTTTCTTAGAAAGAATAAAGTGATTAATTCCACACAAAAAAAAGGATACCTCAATTTTATTAAAATACTAAGACAAATTCAACGTCTTTCATTCAAAAAAATTACAGAAGAACAAATCAATCGTATTGCAAATAAAATTCTAAGTGCTGAATTATTAAGTGATAAAAAATATCTTAATGAAAAATTAGACGCTTTTAAAAAATAGTGCTTACTTAGAATGTTATTGTTTATCTTATCTCCCATTTCCTTGACCTTTTAATAAAATATTATGCGCTATTTACTTTTCATATTTCTAACCATTAGCGTCTTCGCCTGCAATCCTTCTAACCCACAAAACAGCAATGACGAATTTAAAGATCTTGGAAAAGATAATGAATTCAAAGATGCCCACAAGGACCATAAAGGCGAAGGAAATTATCAACTTTTAGGAGAACAAATAGAAATAAAAACCAAGGAAAAATCTGGCAGCGCTTACACCATCAAAGCCAATGATTCAAAAAACTACTTAATCGTTTTACATGAATGGTGGGGTTTGAATGAACATATCAAAAAAGAAGCAGATCGGCTTTATCAAGCGTTGGATAAAAAAGTAAACGTCATCGCTCTAGATCTTTATGATGGGCAAGTCGCCACTACCCCTGAAGAAGCCACAAAATATATGCAAGCTTGTACAGAAGATCGAGCACGAGCCTTAATTCAATCGGTACTTGATATGGCTGGCCAAGAGGCCCAAATCGGTACGATAGGTTGGTGCTTTGGAGGTGGCTGGTCTTTACAAACGGCTATTATGGCGGGAGACCGAGGAAAAGCTTCGGTGGTATATTATGGAATGCCCGAAAAAGATGCTAAAAAAATTGCACCATTAAAAGCCAACGTATTAGGCATTTTTGCTAAACAAGATCAATGGATTACACCAAAAATTGAAGCCGATTTTAAAAAATTATTAGACGCTACAGGCAAAACGTATGAAGGTCATATTTTCGATGCAGATCATGCCTTTGCCAACCCTACAAGCGAACGCTATGAAGGCGAATCCGCTCAAAAAGCCAATGCCATTACCAATCGTTTTTTAAAAGAAAATCTATTGTAAAAGAAATTTGGACGATTTAATTTTGATGCACAGATAATCCACCATAAATGAAAAGTTTCATCTCTGGAGGCAAAATGTTTTTTGTATTCGTAAAACCTGTGCGAATATCCGTCACCGTTTCGTCTCCATCATAGACCCGAATAACTCTTGGTGTCTTTTGATCTTCAGTACTTCCCCCCTCCTTTTTAACTTGCACTCGAATTGGAATAGGATTTTGGTGAGGAAAATGAAACAAATGAAAACCATCTTCTGATTTCAATAAATCATAAAGACCATAACCTTCCACAGTTATTTTGTTGATCTTCTTCGTTCGATGATATTGCAGTTCCAAAGCACTAAATAAATCCGTATAATTATCTAATAAAAAAGTCACTTCACGATCTCCTAAATTCGTAATACATGAGTTTAATTCAATTTCAATTTTTTCAAAGCGGTTTTCAAAATATCCGTTGGCAAAGATTTTCAAAAACTCAAAATCTAAGAGGTCTTTCATAAATTGGGAATCAGCCCGATCGAAATGTGTTTGTCCATAACGGAAAACATCTCTAATCTCATCCATCCCATCTTTTTGAAACATCTTATCATTGATCTTATTCTTCAAATTTTTCGAGTCAATAGACCAAGCAGAAGAAATACGTTTTAAACGAAAAGCAGTTACAGGAGCTTCATCCAAAATCTGATGACCATAACCTAAAATTATTCGACGAATGCGCTCTTTAAAATCACTGATCAGTTCCTTAAACCAATAGTATTGCCAATCTAAATTATCATTGGTATTTAAAGGAATAACCGTATCAAAATCTTCATTGGTCACGCGATGTTCAATGTTTTCTAATTCCTTTAATATGCGACTATAAAATCGTTTTCCTTGTTTTTCTGTAGGCAATTTAGGTAGCCATCCTTTAGACAAAGGACGAATAAATTGCAAGGGCGTAATCTTTGGATTTAGCTTACCATCTTTCAAGCTGATTTCAAAAATAATGGGTCGAGCACTGTAAGTAGCAATCAATTGATCCGCAGATAAAGTCGTTAAATCTCTTTCTATTTGACGCTTTAGAGCACGACCACCCATTTTTTCATTATATCCTCTTTCTGCTACCCATTTTAAGGCATCTTTCGAAATGTTTAAAATAGTTGTTCGCCGCACAAAACCATCCCTACTCAATAATTCTTGAATTTGAAGTTTTGCAATATTGTAAATATGATCCAATTTTAAGGAATTGAAAATCACAATTTGATCAATACGATTGACAAATTCTGGTCGGAATTGACGCTCTACCGCTTTGCGATAAGATTGGCCTTCATTGACCGCATTATCTGTAAAACCAAGTTTATTGGCCGCATCACGCGCACCCACATTCGAGGTCATAATAATGATCGTATTGGTAAAATCAACTGTACGTCCTAAGCTATCTGTTAAGCGGCCATCATCTAATACCTGTAATAATAAATCATGAACAGAAGGATGCGCTTTTTCAATTTCATCAAACAAAATAATACCAAAAGGCTTATATCTTACACGCCCAGTTAGTTGCCCTTCAGGATTATAATAATCTCCGATTAATCGTTGAATAGCATAGGGATCAATGTATTCATTCATATCAAAACGAAGTAAATGCTCTTCGCTTCCCATCAAATAATTGCATAAGACTTTAGCGGCTTGGGTCTTTCCTACTCCTGTCGGCCCAATAAACAAATAAGAACCTAAAGGTTTCTCTGGATCATTTAATTTACTTTTAATTAAATGAATAACCCGAGATAAACAATTTACTGCTTCGGGTTGCCCTATTAAATTTTGACCAATAATATTTCGAACTTCTGCTTTTTCAAACTTGTAGGTTTCATCAAAAATCTCTTTGTGTAATCCACTATAACTTTCAAATTCTTGACGAACTTCTGCTGCATCTACCCCTTGGTGTTTATATTTTATTGCCAATTGGTGCAAAAGCTTTAACACCGCTCCTGGCAAAGCTCTATGTTTCAAATAATTTCGATGAATCGTAAATATTTGAGATAAGGCCATAGTAGAAATGGAACAATTATACTCTATTTCTAAATGTCTTCGTTGATCGACTACCATGCTAACCGCAGTCTCTAAATTCGGTTCTTCCACACGAAGAATTTGAAATAAATCAGCAAATCTTCGATCTTTTTCTTGGAAAACCTTCCATTGTTCTGGAGTCGCAATGAGTATTAATTGGAGTTGTCTTTTTTCTAAATACGGCTTTAATACATCGCTCAGTGTCATACTATTTTGAGACGATTTCCCAATCCGTAACATGGCCACCACATTATCGATTACAATCTTATCTGTTTTTTGACCAAATCGTTTTCTACGACCAATCACAAACTTCAAAATCGATTCAAATCGTTTTTGCCACATGCCAATAATACTCATTCCAGAAATAATACGTGTCGGATCGATGTACCAAACACGTTCGAGTTTATTGTATTTTACATTTCGATTTTCATCACAATATCGATACACTACTTCTTGCATGATACTGTTCTTTCCTACTCCTTCTTCCCCAAGCAATACGATAGGTGTATTTTCGCCTTGATATACAATTTGCTTCAATCGTTCAACTTCCTCCTCTCTATAATAAGCTCGCTTCAAAGAAGAGGGGAAATTGTCATTGAAATTATAACCTACTTTTTCTATTTCTACAGCACCACTAAACTCCGAATTTCCTCCCATTTGGGCAAAGAAAAAATCGAGTGGAGATTGTTCAAAGGGAAAGGCTTCATCTGCCACCGAAAAAGATAAACTTACTTCTGTAATAAATTCGCCTTTCGTGGCGGTATATTCAGAAATATCTAATTTAGCCCTCGTTTCTTTTTTGATCTCTCGAATCAATTTCTGTATCACTTCAATGACTTCTCCTTCCACATCAAATTTACCTTTGTCATTGGGTGTAGCCATGAAAAAGTAATGATCAAAAGCAGGAAGACAAACGAAAAGATGCCCTTGCAACTCAAAACTTGCTACTGCAAAAGAACCTCGAACATACTGCTTACCTGCGGTAAATTCTAAAGGATAAATCTCAAATTCAACATCAGGATTGAATTTAAACCACAACAATTTTTCTATTTCTTCTCGATTAAGAATAAAACCATTAAAATACCGTCTAACTTCATTTTGAAATGAAATAACTGCCTGCTCAAAACGCCGATTTGAGACAATAGGAAAAGGCATAAAAAGTGGTTTCAACAAAAAATCAGACTTCTTGTCAACCACTGGATTTTGAACCCATACTGGAAAATCAAGCGTTATGTAACTCATATAGGTATTGAAGTTAGTAATAAAAGATTGGTCCTATAAAGAAGCGTTGAAGATATACTTTTATTTTCATTTTTTACAAAGTTTCAAAAAAATGAATATCGTGAAACAAAAATCCCTTTTTTTGAGTTAAATAAGGTAGGATTTGCCTTTAAATTTAAACTGGACAACAGATATCGATTATTAATATGAATTATTCCTATCCAATCCTTTATTTTCATTGATTTATTTGTACTTTGTCCGTACTATTGTTTTTGTTAAAAACATTCCTCATTATTCTCACTAAACTAACTTAACATTGAGTCAAAATTCAGATAATTATAAATTTAGAGATTTAAAGATTTACTCTTCCACCGAATGGTTGACCGATAATAAGAAAAAATATCGGCAAGTTTTTGATCGGATGAGTTGCAGTTATATCTATGCCGAAGTCTCTTTTTATAATAAAATGTTTGATCGGATAGACTGGGAAGTCGATGTGAATTTAAAATGCTTTTCTACCAAAAAAGGCCATAAAGAAATCTGTAATCTTCCTTTTAAACGCAAAGTGAGTAAATATGACCATATCATTTTCATTCGAGAAGGCTGGGGAAATAAGAAGCAAGGCGCATTTTGGAAAAAAGGAACTTACTTTTGGGAAGTATGGGTAGAAGGCGAAAAAGTCGGCACTAAATACTTTTATGTAGAAGAAGCTCCTCAACTAGAAGAAGAGGAAGAAAATAGCTACATCAAAATTAAATCATTAAAGCTTTATGAAGGGCCTTATGATGATGTCGTAGAAGATGATCGGGTTTTTTATAAAAAATTTAGTTCTTCTGAAACGCGATATATCTATTCTGAGATTATTTTAGAAAACTTAAACTATGGCAAGAGTTGGCAATGCGAATTATATGTAAAATTCCATAATAATGCCAAGGAATTAAAAGGGATGGTTTCTCGCCTTCAACGTATTGATAAAAGTGATCAAACCATTTCCATTACCGCAGGATGGGGCTCTAATGTAAAAGGCTCTTGGCGTAATGATAAATATACCGCCGATATCATTTTTATGGATAAGCTCATCGCTACCATCCCATTTGAAGTCCAAGAGGATTTTGAAGAAGGATTATCTGGTGTCTTACTTCCTGATCGACTCTCTCCAATAACCATTTCTTCAGAAGGTGAACAAGAAGAAAGTTTTGATGATGTCATGGTTCACCTTGATCGATTAATTGGCTTAACCGATATTAAAGATCAAGTGAGAGATCACGCCAAATATTTGCAATTTTTACAATTGCGAAAAGAAAAAGGGTTTGAAGAATCAGAGGAAGTTAATATTCACTCTGTATTTATAGGAAATCCAGGTACAGGAAAGACCACCGTTGCTAAGATGATGGGTAAACTCTATAAAAAAATGGGTTTGCTATCTAAAGGGCATGTCCATGAAGTAGATCGAGTAGATCTCATTGGGGAATATATCGGCCAAACCGCGCCAAAGGTTAAAGAAGCCATTGATCGAGCACGTGGAGGGGTGTTATTTATTGATGAAGCCTATTCTTTAGCTCGTACCAATGATGATAGTAAAGATTTTGGAAGAGAAGTAATCGAAATTTTAGTTAAAGAAATGTCTGATGGACAAGGAGACATGGCGGTTATCGTTGCTGGTTATCCAAAAGAAATGAAGCATTTCTTAGCTTCCAATCCCGGCTTACAATCTCGTTTTAAA
Source organism: Saprospiraceae bacterium (assembly GCA_020629935.1). GTDB lineage: Bacteria > Bacteroidota > Bacteroidia > Chitinophagales > Saprospiraceae > JAHDCJ01. Next base: position 29,877 of record JAHDCJ010000034.1, read on the forward strand.
ATATTCTTTGAATTTAGCGATTATTTACCGCAAGAATTGGCTCAAATTGCCGAATACTCCGCAGTAAATAAAGTGGTAAAATTGTCGAAAAAAGCAAAAAAACGAATCGACGAATTGATTACCGAAGCGTATCGAAACAGAGATCGAACCTTTGGAAACGCTCGTTTTGTTAATGATATTATTGAACAAGCTAAGGTCAATTTGGGTCTGCGTGCGATGAGTTCGAAAAATCCGCGAGAACTCTCTGATGATAAATTATCAATTATTGAATTGGTTGATGTAGAAAATATCGAAATCCTAAAAGGTAAGCGGGTTCCTTTAATTCCTGTAGATGAAAAACTATTAGAAATTGCCCTCAAAGAATTAAACCATCTTATTGGAATGGATCATGTCAAACAAGTCATTAATGAACTTGTCCAATTGGTGAGATTCTATCGGGAGACCAATAGAGATGTACTTAATAAATTTTACCTCCACACTGTATTTACGGGTAATCCAGGTACAGGGAAAACCACGGTAGCGCGTATTTTAACAAAAATATATAAAGCCTTAGGTGTGTTAGAAAGAGGTCATATGGTAGAAACTGATCGTCAAGGATTAGTGGCTGGTTTTATTGGTCAAACGGCTATAAAAACAGCCGAAAAAATTGACGAAGCAATGGGTGGCGTATTGTTTATTGATGAAGCTTATGCCTTAAGTCAAAACGGTGGAGCCAACGGAGATTATGGAAATGAAGCTATTCAAACCTTGATTAAACGTATGGAAGATAGCCGTGGAGAATTCTTTGTTTTTGTAGCGGGTTATCCTGAAAACATGGATCATTTCTTGAAAACAAACCCCGGTTTACGTTCTCGATTTGATAAGGTCTTAAAGTTTGAAGATTATAATGCAGAGCAGTTATTTTCTATTGCTATGTTGATGTTAAAAGAAGAAAAAGTAGAACCAACGAAAGAAGCCCAAGATCATTTGAAAAAATACTTGGCTTTCCAATATGAATATCGAGATAAATATTTTGGCAATGCGCGAACAGTTAGAAATATAGTAACTGAAGCCATTAAAATGCAAAATTTACGATTATCAGCGCTTAGTAAAAAAGAACGCAAAAAAGATATGATTCAGATTTTGACCTATGAAGACGTAAAAGACTTTAAGATGGACAAAGAAGCTGATCTTATCTTTACTCGTAAATCCATTGGATTCCAAAAACAATCTCAACCCGCTTCGGAATAACTTGTTTTGTGTGCCCCATATACAAAGGTTGATTTTTTATAAAATCAGCCTTTGTTTTTTTTAAGGAACTCATTTTTCTTTTCTAGGGTTTCATTTACCAAAGCCCATAATATGGATTCCTTAAAAAAATATCCCCGAACTCATCATATCCAAGGTTCTAGGTCGCAACCTGGTGATGAAGATCTTAATGATGTTCCCTTTAATCAGATTAAAGGAAGATCTCTTATTGTGGAAGAAAAAATGGATGGTTCTAATTGTGCCATAAGTTTTGGTGAAGAAAATCAACTCTTACTACAAAGTCGTGGACATTATTTAACAGGAGGACCAAGAGAACGTCATTTTGCATTATTTAAAACTTGGGCTGCTTCTTTTACCAATGAATTGTTTGAAATTTTAGGTCAGCGTTATATCATGTACGGCGAATGGTTATATGCCAAACATACCATGTTTTACGATGCTCTACCTCATTATTTTATGGAATTTGATATATTCGATATTCAGGATCAAATATTTTTAGATACGCCTTCAAGACAAGAATTACTCAAAGAATATCCATTTATTGTTCCAGTAAAAGTATTGCATCAAGGTCCTTTGAATCGACTGAAAGATTTAGAAGCCTTTCTAGGCCCTTCATTTTTCTTAAGCGATGATTTTATCCTAAATTTGAAATCTATTGCCAGCTCTATGCAATTAAATAGTGAGGTTATTATAGAAGAAACCGATTGTTCTGGAGATATGGAGGGTTTATATTTGAAAGTAGAAGAAAATGGAGTAGTTACTGAACGTTATAAATATGTACGTAAAGATTTTATGACTCGAATTTTAAACTCAGGGAGTCATTGGCTTGATCGTCCAGTCATTCCCAATCAATTGGCAGCTGAAGTAGATATTTTTGCCCGATAAGCGTATGCATCATGTGGAATTTTAATTTTTGTCCAAATATTAATGAAACTATTAACTGGGAAGCCATCGAACAGGCCTTTCCTTGGTTTCTACATTTAGCTACAGCTGATCAAGATCCGTTCTTTCATGCAGAAGGAAATGTAATGATTCATACTAAAATGGTAGCTGAAGCTTTAATTAATCTTCCTGAATGGAAAACATTGGCTACGCTTGATCGACAAGTGCTATTTTATTCCGCATTATTACACGATATCGCTAAACCAGCTTGTACCCTGATCAAAGATGGGCGAATTCGATCTCCAGGGCATGCTAAAAAAGGAGCACAGATGACCAGAACCATGCTTTATCGTGAAGGCAAAACTCCTTTTAATATTCGGGAACGACTAACCGCACTCGTCCGATTTCATGGTTTACCCCTTTGGTTTTTAGAAAAAAGCAATCCTGAAAAGGCCACATTAAAAGCTGCCCTTTCTTGTAGACTAAGCTTATTATCGCTTTTGGCTAGAGCAGATGCTTTGGGAAGAATATGTACGGATCAAAAAGAACTGCTTTTGAAGAATGAGTTGTTTCAATCTTTTATTCATGAAAAAAAATGTGCAGAAACCGCCTATGCCTTTAAACGTCCATTAGATCGATTGACTTATTTTAAAAAGGAGAATGGATTGTTGTACGAACCCTTCGATGATACCACTTCTACTGTCTGGTTTATGTGTGGAATACCAGGAAGTGGAAAAGATACCTACATACAAAATCATCTAAAACATCTACCTGTAATATCTCTAGATGCAATACGTCGTAGAAAAGGAATTAAACCTGGAGGTAACCAAGGTACGGTGATTCAAGAAGCGAAAGAACAAGCTCGGGTTTTTCTTCGAAAAAAAGAAGATTTTGTGTGGAATGCGACCAACCTAACAGCCAATCAACGCGAAATGACTTTAGGTTTATTTTATGATTATAGAGCTTATATAAAATGTGTTTATGTAGAAGTACCTTATGCTTTATTATTAAAAAGAAATAAATCTAGAGAACATCCTTTACCAAGTGCTGTTTTAGAAAAATTTATTTCTAAATTTGAAGTTCCAAATGAATCAGAAGTACACGAAGTTATTTATCACATAAACTAAAAGAATGGCTGAGCAAAAACGCATAGGAAAAATAGAAAAGGCAGAAGAAATTGCTAAGATATTAGAAAGGCTTTTTCCAGAGACTCCTGTCCCTTTAGACCATAAAGATCCTTATACATTATTGATTGCCGTTTTGCTCTCTGCACAGTGTACAGATGCGCGGGTCAACAAAGTCACTCCTGCACTTTTTAAAGCTGCAGATAGTCCACAAAAAATGATCAAATTAACTACAGATCAGATCCGAGAAATTATCCGTCCTTGTGGTTTATCGCCAAGAAAATCAAAAGCTATTTTCAATCTTTCTCATATTCTTTTAGACCAACATCAAGGAGAAGTTCCACAGAGTTTTGAAGCTTTAGAAGCATTGCCTGGTGTAGGACATAAAACCGCTTCTGTGGTCATGGCACAAGCCTTTGGTGTTCCTGCTTTTCCAGTAGATACTCATATCCATAGATTGGCTTATCGATGGGGTTTAAGCACTGGAAAAAATGTAGATAAAACCGAGAAAGATCTTAAGCGATTGTTTCCAGAATCTACATGGAATAAGCTTCATTTACAAATCATATTTTTTGGAAGAGCGCATTGTCCTGCCAGAGGACATGATCCTAAGGTTTGTCCAATTTGTAGTATTTATGGAAGAAAAACACTATTCAAGTAACACTTTAAGCAATGATTATAAAACCTTAACAATCAAAAAACAGGAATCAAAATCAATTCATTAACATTCAAGACTTTAGCACTAATATCCTAAACAAATTCTTTATCATCTTTTCGATTACAATCTCTAAATCATTTAGCTAAGCACCTGACAAATTGTCTGTAGTTTAAGCTGGCTATTTTTTTCAAAATGCTCCCCTCTTTTAATTAGGTGTGACAAAATTATGGATAATAATGAATATCTTTGCTAAGTAGAATAATTGATTTGAGTTTAAGAACATCTAGAAAGAAATAATGTCATTAAAAGTAAGTATTTTTTGGTTTCGTCGTGATCTTCGATTAGAAGATAATGCGGGTCTTTTTCATGCCTTGAAATCAAAGCATCCAGTAGTCCCAATATTTATTTTTGATAGTGATATTTTAGATAAATTAAAGAAACCTTTTGATGCTAGGGTTTCCTTTATTCATCAACAATTATTACAACTAGATCAGCAGTTAAGACAACTAGGAAGCGGGCTCCAAATCTATTATGGCCAACCTAAAAAAGTCTGGGTAGAAATCCTCAAAGAATTTGAAATTGCAGAGGTATTCACCAATAGAGATTATGAGCCTTATGCACAAGCTCGCGATGAACAAATCAAAGAATTATTAAGCAAAGAAAACATTCCATTTAAAAGCTTCAAAGATCATGTGATTTTTGAAAAAAAAGAGGTTGTTAAAAAGGATGGTTTACCCTACACCGTCTTTACTCCCTATAGTAAAATATGGAAAGCGAAATTACTTAACAAAGCTGAAAAAGAGGGGGATTTAAGCAGCTCATTTTATTTGAAGTCCTATCCTTCCAAACGATATTTCAAACGCTTTCATTCGTTCATCTCCTCCCCTATTCCTTCCCTCCAATCTATGGGATTTGAAAATAAAGATTTCACGTTCCCATCGAAAAAAATTAGCGCAAAGATTATTCGTAATTATGGAGAAACTAGAGATTTTCCAGCGATAGAAGGCACTTCAAAATTAGGCTTACATTTTCGTTTTGGAACCATTAGTATTCGAGAAAAAGCGCGGAAAGCTATTGCACTCAACAAGACCTATCTCAATGAATTAATCTGGAGGGATTTCTATGCGATGATTTTGTATAATTTCCCACATGTGGTGGATAAACCCTTTAGAGCGAAATACGAAGCCATTGAGTGGAGAACAGATATGAATGATTTTCAAAAGTGGTGTGATGGACAAACAGGTTATCCAATTGTTGATGCAGGAATGCGAGAATTGAATGCTACAGGATATATGCACAATCGAGTACGCATGATTGTCGCCAGTTTTTTGACCAAACATTTATTATTAAACTATCAATTGGGAGAAGCTTATTTTGCAGAAAAATTGCTCGACTTTGATTTGGCAAGTAATAATGGCGGTTGGCAATGGGCTGCGGGTTGTGGTACAGATGCTGCACCGTACTTTAGAATATTTAATCCTTATAGCCAACAAGAAAAGTTTGACAAACAGTGGAAATACATAAAAAAATGGGTGCCAGAATATGGAACAGATGCTTATGTGACTCCTATCATAGATCATAAATTGGCTAGAGCACGCTGTTTAGCCACATATAAAGCAGGATTAGATCGACAAGGTTAAGATTTTAGCCTATTCTAATTTATATAATCGATATGTTTTATTTTCTGCTAGGATGGTAAAGTCCAATTGATGATCGGCATAAGTAATTAAGTAATCTATACCATTCGTTTTTTTCAAATTAGAATAAAAAGAGGCGGTTCTTTCCTTCATATTCCTTTCGGCAACCTCATAAGCCTTGAATCCTTTATTCTCAATGTCCATACCTGGACCATAGGCGATCTGTAATCGATCATACCATTTTTTCATGGCATTTTTCCGATGAACCAAAATCTTAAATTCAACAAAAGAACTACGTTCTCCATAAACTTTCAATTCGGTAAAACCTATGGGATGTAAGAATAAAGCATCTTTAGGACTATTGGATTTCGCTTTTAAAGCAATATCAACGGCATCTCCACGCTGTGTTAACGTTTGCCAGTCAAAAGGCACTTGGAAAGGGAGATATGCTCTACCAAAAAGTAATATAGCCACAGCCAACAGTCCTGTTAACATTAAACTTGGAAATGCCAGTTTTGTAAGCACAGGTCGGTCTAAAAATTTAAATTGACTTTCTATCCAAGCAAACAAAGCTATTAATCCGAAAGCTTTCATCCAAATACTCACTTTAAACCATTGTAAAGCCGCCACATTTACCTCATGGAACATTTCGACCAATAGCACATAAATAAGCATTCCGATGAAACTAACTAAAAAGAATAAAGCGAGTTTTTGATCTTTTTTTCTATAAAAATTAAAACTAAATATGAAGAGCGGTAACAAAATTAGGTAGGCCTTCTTTGAGTATGCAAAGGGCAAATAATGATGCGGTGCACGAAATTCAAAAAGGATATCAAAAAAGGTTTCGTTGCTAATCAAAGAAGCCTCATCAAAAAATAGTTTTAGGAAAACAATCCAAATACCACCAGTTAAAAGAAAACAGCCCATCGCCTTAGCAATGGCTTTGTATTCGATTGAAATCCATGCTATCCACTTACCCAAGATTAAGATTGCTGATAAAGTCACAAAGAGCTGAAACCCTACCACAGGTTGTAACATCGTACTAAATCCAAGCAATAAAAAACTGGATATGTATTTGTTTTTTAAAAATAAAAGAATAGCCGCCAAGCCGATTACCTTAATTGGATTACTAACAAAAAAGGTATTATACCACAATTCATTACCTCCTAAGTTTAGGTTGTAAAAAGGAATAAATAGAACCAATAAATACAACCAAATCAACCAATCTTTTTGTATAAACTGACGAGCAAGCTGAAAAAGTAAAACAAACAGGGCCAATGAGAAACCGATATGTAAAAGGAAGGAAATAGGCTCATAAAAACCATCCGCCCACGACATTATATAAGAGAAAAGAAAACGTTCATTAGGCACCTTCTCTAACATTCCTTGGACATAATTATCATTTAAGTAGAGATCAGGATTTGCAATTGCTTTGGCATAACCAAGGGTCTGCATTTGATCGTTTCTACCATATTCGTATCCCCAACGCAACATAATTATTGCATAAATTGCCAAAAAAGGCAATATAAAACGAAAGATATTCTTAGACGATTTGGGCATGAGATTTACTTAATGATAAAACGTTGAAATCCAGAAAGCAAGGATTAAAACGCCACTATACGATAAATATAAAGGTACATGGATATACTGATTTATATTAATTTTCAATTTAATTTTTAAATAAACAGCTAATAAGAGTTTATCCGTTAAATAGGCTATGACACTCGCATAAGCAATACCAGCTAATCCCCAAATTTGAACAAAAAGTAGACTTAAACCCACATTGATAACCAATTCTAAGAGAGAAATCCATAATACGATTTGCGTACGTTTAAAAGCAATGACTATCGTTTGTGGAAAAAGCATTCGCGCAGAAAGTAAAAGTAAATAAATATTAAAGATGATCGCGCTATCTGCAAATTTAGGATTAAAGACAATGGGAAACAAAACAGGACTAAGCAGCATCAAGGCAATAGACATGGGGAATAGAATATGCATTAATTCTTTAGACTTTGCTTTGATCTCCGCTAATCCCTTTTTCAAATTCTGCGCAACTAAAGGAATTAATGCCACACTTAATGCAGAGGATAAAGCTAAGGCTAAAGGAAATTCCCTTGCTCCATACCGAAACACGGCAAATGCAGATTCATCAAAATGTCGATGTACAATAATCCCATCAATGTATTCTACTCCTCCCGCAATAAGCATGTTGAGAATGAGCGGAAATGAAATCCACAGATAATCTCCCAAGAGGGCAGGTTTGAATTTAAAATGGGCTTCTTTTATCAACAATCCGATCGTCCAAAGTAATTTAAGACTAGCTAAAATAACAAGCCCTTTAAAACTTTCTTCAAAGGAGTAACCTAAGTAAATAGGCAGAACGACCACTAAGATTTGAGTAGTAAAAGCAAAGAAGCCAAAAGCAACTATTTTCTTAGGTTGCTTATTTAATAGATAAATATATTCTACTAAATAGGTAGGCGTGTTTATTAATAAGAACCAACATAACAAATGGAAATGAGGTAAACTTTCATAATCGGTCATAAACCGAATAATCACTCCTTCAAATAAAAATATTCCTCCAGCGACTAAAAAACTTATTAGGCAAAAGAATAGAAAAACATTAAAAATAAATGCTTTTTTATCAGACGAGCTAAAGCTTGGATAACAAGGTAAAATTCCGCGAAGTAAACCAGAGACCCAGAAAAAACTTACTCCTGTACCAATAAAAATCAAGGTTTCATAGATACCGATTTCATCAGTATCTAAACCCGATTTGGCCAATAAAATATTAATTAGGATAATACTCCCATAACGCATAACTTGAAACAATTGCAAGCTACGCACATCATCTATTTTATTGATTAATTGCTTCAAATGGAGTATTATCGCATGGAAATTATTTAATCTTTTATACTGGGCCTAAATCCGTTTCTACATCATGGAATACGACACCAAATGTCTCTAATTCTTCAAGTACAGGTAAATAAACGCTTTGTTGAACAGGTATTTGAACGCCTGGCTGCGTAATTTTTCCTAACATGACTAATTTTACAAATATACCTACAGGTAATCCTACTAAAGAAGACATGGCAGTAGCTGTACCATCTTGACCTTTCATTACCATTGTGGAAGATAAGGCTTTTTTCCGACCATCCATTTCATACTCAAATTCATGTTGCATGACGATCATATCTTTATCTTCTGGTCGGATTTTCCATTTTTCTTCAATCAGTTGCTGGAGAATCCTTGCTGGAGAAGCTTGAGATAAATTAATTTTTTTATGATCAAAAAGTCCCAACCATTTCAATTTTTGCATGACATCTGAATCTAATTCTACACGCAACATTTTTGCTAGCCGTTCTTCAGTAGATAAATCTTCATTTCCTTTACTTAAAAAAGCCTCTGTAAGTTGATGATAGGTTAGATTTTCTGAATCGATAATAGGAAAAGAATTATCGGTTAATCCTAAACGAACTAGGGCATTCCATCCATCACAAAACCCAGGTTTTCTAAGAGTAGCTCTTAAAATATTGGGAATATCTTCTAACCCATAAATTTCGCGATAAAGCAAAGAATCTCGGTTGGCATAAGCTTCAAATTCACCGTATTGAGGTACATTGATCATTTTATATAATCGAAACAAACGCTGATATGGGATATAACGATATTGATTGTCTTCTAAGTATTGCGCAGTCCCCTGCCCTGCTAAAACTACATTTCGTGGATTCCAAGTAATTTTATAATTCCAAGGATTATCATCACTTTCTGGAGCAATAAGACCACCCGCATAAGAGCTAAACGAAGTGATTTTTGCACCTTTTTCTCTTAATTCATCAATGGTTTTCTTAGCTGACATATGGTCGATTCCAGGATCTAATCCCATTTCTCCCATAAAGATCAAGCGATTGGCTTCTACTTTATCCTTTAAATTGTACAAATTACTAGAGACATAAGATGCAGTAACTAAATGTTTTCTACATTTAACGCAATCTTCCGCAATTAATAAGTGAAGATGCGCAGGGGTCAAAGAAACTACTACATCATTACGTTCAATGATTTCTCTTCGATCATTGGGTTTAGTAACATCTAACCAAGTGGCGCGGCCATTCGGATGATCACCTACTTTCTTTTTAGCCAGATCAGGATCATTATCTGCAACCGTAACAAACCAACCATTGGTTTTAGCTTGCTCTAAAATATAATGAATCAATGCTGATGCTGATCTCCCCGCCCCAATAATTAAAATGTTTTTCATTGTAGTTCGTTTTTAAATAATCAACATAGAAACCATTTAAAGTGTTATTTTATGGGTTTAAAGCGTACTTTATATAAAAACCCAAATGTATTTTTTAAATTGCTCCTTTATTTTTGAAACGCAAATTTAGTATTAAATCATTGAGCTGTCAACAGAATTCGTAATTTGTTTTATCATTTTTTAATACCTACAATGAAGATATTTAAAAGATTGATAATGTATATTCCGCCAACTGATTTTTTATCGCGAACTTTTTTAGACAACTTCAATAAATAAATACATATGAAACGACTTGAACTACATACAAGTATAGAAGTTTATGATCAAATTAATCAATTATCAGCTTTGGATAAAGAGCTTTTAATTGCAGCCAAAGAAGCCCTAAAACTTGCCTATGCTCCATACTCCGAATTTTCTGTTGGCGCCGCTTTAAGACTGGCCAATGGAAAAATTATTACTGGAAATAATCAAGAAAATGCAGCTTATCCTTTATGCCTTTGTGCTGAGCGTGTAGCTTTATTCAATTGTAGTTCACAATTTCCAAATGCAAAGATTGAAGCCTTGGCGATTTCTGCTGCTAGTAAGCATCATGTGTTAAAAACTCCTGTAACACCGTGTGGTTCTTGCCGACAAGTAATTTTAGAAAGTGAATTTCGCCAAAACCAACCTATTTATGTATTGATGCAAGGAGATGTGGGTTCCATTTATAAAATCAACTCGATTAAGGACATCTTGCCCTTGAGTTTTGATGGTACTTTCCTACAAAGTTAATGCCTTGGCAGTTAAATCAATTTTTTATCTTTTTGCTCAAAAAAACACAGGTATAAAACATGGCTTATCATCTTACGATTCCTTTTCATATTATACAACTTCAATTTACAACTGGAGGAGAAATCCTCAGTCCTTTAATGGAACAATCGGTCGTTCGAATGGGAATGAATCCCAAACGATTGACTGCAAAATTCACCCATGCTTTTCAAAAAAAGATAATAGATAAAGGCGTTTATGAAGGTCTTTTAGCTCATCGAGCCCAAAAGGATTTTACCCAAGATAATTTAGAAGTTTCCTTTCCTGGAACCAAAGAAAGAGACTTATTAACCCATCCCCCATTTACTTTAAATTTCCAGTTTATTTATCAAGAAGGAGAAGCTGGTTATTGGGCGATTATACCTTCATTAGGAGTAGAAATTTTCGCTAGTACAAAAGAGGAAATAAAGCTTTTATTAGAGCAGAATGTAAAATTAGATTTTACCCGAAAAAAACGTTTAGATGCTTTACAGGGTATTATTTCTTCTATATGGTTTGATGAATTTGAAATCATAAAAGAAGAAGCCAAATTTAAGATTCATACCCCGACAGAACTGGAAGCCATCAATGTCAATCAACGGGAAGAGTTACTTCCTAAGGTAGCCACTGAGTTATTTATTGCTCGCCAAGTCACCTTTGGAAGAGATAAAGAGTTAGATTTACTTAAGCGAGCATTCAAAGGAAGTTTCCATAGAAATGTATTGTTGGTTGGTCCTTCTGGTGTAGGAAAAACAGCATTAATTTGGGAAATGGTTCGTAGAAAGAAAGAATTTGGAATTAAAACTCAAATTTGGGAAACCACTGCTTCTACCCTCATCAAAGAATTGACTAGAGATACTGGATGGCAAGATAATTTATCTTATTTATGTCGAGAATTATCCGCTAAAGATGATTTTCTATTTGTTCGAAATCTTCTTGAAATGTTTGAGGTGGGACAATATGAAGGCAACAGTGTAAGTATGGCCGATTATCTTCGAGAATTTATTAACCGAGGAGAAATCAATATCATTTCTGAATGTACTGAAGAAGAATTTGCTCGAATAGAATCGATAACCCCAAACTATGTCAACCTTTTTCAAATTATACGTCTACAAGAACCGAAGGAAGATATAGAAGACATTATTATCAAAAAGGTAAGCCAAATTGCTTATCTAGAAAATGTATCTATTGAAAAGGATGCGATTGAAGAAACCATTCGATTAAATAGAAGATATACGCCTTATTCTGGTTTTCCTGGTAAACCCATCCGTTTTTTAGAGAGTATTCTTTTAAACCAAAAGAGTGCAGATATTGCCAACTCTATTAAAGAAAAGAAAAAAGTAAAATCTAAGATTGATCGAACAACCGTTTTAAGTCACTTTTGTGAAGAAACAGGTATGCCCATGTTTATGGTTGATCCTAATATTCCTTTTCAATTGGAAGAAGTGAACCATCATTATAAATCTAATTTATTTGGTCAAGATCAAGCCGTAGATCATGTGATTGATTTGGTCGCTTCTGTCAAGGCTGGGTTAACTCGATCTGGACAACCCATTGCTTCCTTTTTATTTGTCGGACCTACCGGTGTTGGAAAAACAGAAATGGCTAAATTATTAGCTAGTTTTATGTTTGGAAGTAGAGAAAAAATGGTTCGGTTTGACATGAGTGAATACTCCAATCCGAATGCTGTGGGCCGCCTTACCGGGTTGAGTTATAATCAAGATGGCACCTTAACTTCCGCAGTTAGGAGAAATCCATTTTCGGTTTTATTATTTGATGAAATTGAAAAAGCAGACGCTTCATTTTATGATCTTCTTTTACAAATATTAGGAGAAGGAAGGCTAACTGACAGCAGAGGGAAATTGGTTAATTTTTGTAGTACAATTATTATCATGACTTCAAATATTGGAGCCAAACAATTTCAAACCGATCGAATTGGATGGTCAAAAAATACAGACCTAGTCGAAATCAGTGATCATTTTACAACGGCGGTACAGAAACACTTTCGTCCAGAACTTTATAACCGAATTGACAAAATTATTCCTTTTCATCCTATTGGGAAAGAAGTGGTTCAATTTGTGGTTCAACGAGAAATTGAGTTACTCAAAAAAAGAGAAGGCATTAAATATCGTAGAATGGATTTAAGCATTCAAGAAGAAGTCATTGAACATCTTGCGATCGTGGGTTATGATCCTAAATATGGTGCTCGACAATTGCAACGTACTATTCAAAATCAATTGACCATTCCTCTATCTCAACAGTTAAACCTTCATGATTTTGATGACCAATTGATTGTAGACATTCTTTTAAAAGATGATAAAATTGCTTTCCAAATTGAAGCGGATCCTTTAAAAATAGATCTATTAATTGAAGAATTAGAACGAATAGAATGGACCGATCATGTGAGTGATTTGAGACGTGCAATATATAAATTACAAGAAGGAAAATACTACATTAGCCTAGTAAGTAAATTATACATTTTTGAACAAAAGAAATCAAAACTCAAAAGCAAATTTTGGGAAAGACAGAAGAATGCAGATGAATATGCTTACTTCTTACATACCAAAGAACGCGTAGATGAACTCACGCGACGAATAGAAGACAAAGAAAAAATGCTTGCCTTAATGGCAATGGATCTTAAACCATACAACCTACGAATTACTGAAGAAACTAAGCTTTGGGAAAAGGATTATTTGGCCCTTAAATTAGAACTTTATAAACGCATGCATCCTAAATCGGATTATTGTTATTTAAGTATTTATGGCTTTGATCCGAAACCGATGATTGAATTTTATAGATCTATTCTTGATGCTAAAAATTTTGATGTAGAATATGCATTGTATTGGCATCATGAATCTTATTATTTTCAAGAAGTGGAAGTCACTAAAGCCATGAAAGATGATGGTATTCTTGATCTTGAAAATCTTAATGTGGGAGATACATTCCCAATGGAAGCTTATTATATGACGGAATATACTGATTATAATAAAATCAATTGGGAGCCTCCAAAACCTAATTTCCGCCTTATTGGTGCAGAGATTTTCATTAAGGGTAAATGCGCTTATCTTTATTTTTCTGAAGAAAATGGATTAATGAAATGGGAAAAGGAACCGAAGAAGTTTAGTCCTTATTTGATCCAATCTACCCAAACATTTGAAGATGCTCCAAAAGGTATTTTCCGTAAAAAGTTTTTTGAAAAACGACGTACCGTAAGAACCTTATTTTTAGATAAAATAACGGATCAAGTCTATGGGTTAAATCGTCAAATTAGCAAAAAAGGAAAATTTGAACAATACTTAATTCCAGCTATGGATTTACGATTTGGAAAACATCTAGAAGACGCTTTAAATTAATTGGATGGGTTGCTTAGCACATTCATTTAGGGAGGCGCTAAGGGAGGTAGGGATGAAACCTAGAGACTTTAATCGAGATATATCTAAAGAAGCATTGGGAACCCTTGGGACTTTCCCTTTATAATCTGCTAATTTTGTAGGAATCAAATACGATGCATCTAATTTAAATGCATCACAAATCATTAAGCCTTTTTCGTATCTTGAAATTGGACGTTCAGTCCCTAAATGATAAATTCCCTTTCCTTCCTTATTTAGTAATAAAAAAAGGGCTCGAATGGCTTCTAATCCATACAATGGAGTTCTTCTTTCATCAGTAAAAGCAAAGACTTGTTCTTTATTGGATAGTTTTTTAATCCATTCGCCTAAAAAATTGGGGATAGAGGCTGGACTCAACCCAAACAAAAGGGGTAATCTAGCGATTATGGCATTGGGCATAATGGCTTGCACCTGTTTTTCAGCTTCATATTTGTGTGTCCCATACACATGAATAGGATCAGGGATATCTGTTTCATGATATATTTCTTTCTTCCCTGAAAACACTTGATCTGTAGAAGTAAAAACAAAAGGGATGGCATGTTGCTGGCAACATTTAGCAATCCGTGCAGTGGCATCCACATTTACCTCAAGTGAAGCATCTATATTCATTTCACAAAAGGCAGGTTTAGATAAAGCCGCCGCATGAATAACGGCATTAGGTTTTATACGATCTATTAAGGTAGAAAAAGCTTTGGTAGACCGAATGTCTAATTGATGAAGCTGAATTTGTTTCAGGTTCCCAGCATGATTTAAATAGGTACCATGAAGTTGAAATGAACTAGGAAATTGATCTAAACAATAACCCAAAAAACCAGAGGCTCCAGTAAAAAGCAATTTTTGCATAATGAACTTTCTTAAACAACCTCAATAAGTGAGAAAGCGAAACGCTACTAAGAATTATTTAGCGACTTTAGTCATTTTTTTGCCTTGGTTGACTATTTTGGAGGTAGTTCCATTAGTTTTTTCCATTGGCTTTTTGAACAAATGCAATAAATC
>JAHDCJ010000153.1 GCA_020629935.1 Saprospiraceae bacterium
AAAATCAATCCTATTAAAATTTAACTACTAAGTACACTATTCCATTATAAATAAAAATATGTCATTTTTTTTAGTTTGAAAAATGTAACAAACACATGCGTTCTAACTTGCCGTTTCTTTTTCATCTGATAAACCATTCGACACGGAAAAGTTTTCTTAGCTAAGAATTGACTAATTTTGTAGCATTAATCAATCAAACAACGAACGCATGAAACTAATTTCTACTTTAATCCTTTTTCTATTTTTCCAAACTCTAATTTTCGCCCAAACTACTTTTGATTGGTCAAGGGTCATTAACAGTGCAGACGATGTGGAGTATCCTTATGACATGGCTACAGATGCTTCAGGCGACATGTATATTGTAGGAAGAACATTTAATGATAAAGCCATTGTAAAAAAACTATCTAGTGATGGTCAAACCATTCATTGGTCAACCATAGTGGCAAATGATGGGTTCGGATCAGGTATTGCTTTAGATGCCTCGGGCAATGTTTATGTATCTGGTGGTACAGAAAACAGTACGCTAATTGGCTGTACAGGAGACTGTACTAAAGGGGGTACTTGGGATGCTTTTGTCACAAAATTAAATAGCTCTGATGGCACTATTACTAGCGCTACTTTTTTTGGCGGGAGTGGTGATGAAAACAATATTTCAAGTCAACCTGTAGCAGGTACCGCAACTGGTGAGTATCCTATGAAACTTGGTATGGACGTTGATGGCGCTGGAAATATTTTCATTACTGGATATACGAATTCAACTACTGGTATTCCAGGAAATATAAATAGTTATGATTCATATCCTGCCGTTTGGATGGGTTTTTTGGCGAAAATAGCACCTGATTTTACTACATTCACTTCTCAATTTATAGGTGGCGATTGGTATACGTGGACATCTGACGTAGAAGTGGTCGGCTCAGATGTTTATGTATGTGGAAACCATTATTCGGATGTATGGCATGATCACACCATGCCCGCAACGGCAACTGAAACCGTGCACAATGGGTATACTAATAGTGTCTATGGTGGTTTTATATTAAAATTTGCTACTTCAGATTTAACCTATCAAAATATAGGTACCTTTGTTGGCGGAGCAAATACTGGATTTTATTCGACAGGAGAAGATGCTTTTCTCCGAGGAATTATATCTGATGGAACGGATATTTATGTAGTGGGAGATATTTATGGCGGTCACGCTGAATTCACATACACCACGGGTTCTGTTCAATTTGGAAGAACAACCAGAATGAATATTTTATATGCAAAATACAACGCGGATTTAGATACTAAAATTTATGCAGGTTATATGGGTGGTTGTGGAGATAGTGAAGGCACCTCTATTTTAGAAATGAATGGCTCTATTTGGGTGGGAGGTAGCAATGATGAAGGAACGTCCAATGCCTCTTGTATTTTTTCTACTACCGCAGACGCTTTTCAAGGTACACATGGTGGCGCCGAAGATTTTGTGATATGTCAAATTGGTGATAAGTTCTCTAGCACAGAAAAAGCAGATTCATTATACTTTTCCACCTTCTTAGGTGGAGCTCAAGATGATTATGTCTTAAACCTAGCAGAGGGTTCTATAAAAGGCGTAGGAGCAACGCATAGTGCCACTTCTTCTCCTAGTCCATTCCCTACTCCACAAATTGGCACAGAAACGGATAGTGATGATGCATGGGTTGCATTTTCATTTTCACCAGCGAATCCTTTACCTGTAGAGCTTATTGATTTTACAGCTAAGCCAGTTAAACAAACTGTGGTATTAGATTGGAGCACCGCAACGGAAATTAATAATCTTGGTTTTGATATTGAGCAGAGTACAGATGGAGTCAATTTCAGAAAGATTGGATATGTTAAAGGAAATGAAAACTCTATCAATCTTAACCAATATACCTACACCGATTATACCCCTTTTATTGGATGGAATTATTATCGATTAAAGCAGATTGACGTGGATGGAGGATATGAATTCTCCGATGTCGTTTCTGTTCAAATACAGAAAAAAGGAGTTGATTTCACTATACAACCCAATCCTGTAAAAGAGGTACTTTCTATTGCATTTCCTCGAACATTAAACCAAGATTATCAAATAGAAATCATGGATGTAACAGGAAGACAAATCCTTAAAATGACGAATACCAATACCATTAATGTAGCAGACTTACCAAGAGGTCTTTACATCATTCGATTAACTGCTGGTGATCATTCGACAAGCAAAAAAGTAATATTAAAATAGTTTTTGTAGTTAAAAATAATCTTAAAAAACCGAAAAGGCTTCGATATCCTTTTCGGTTTTTTTATTTTAATGAATAAGTATCATTAGCCAATGAAACAAGTATAAAAACCACGGAGTTAATAATAATATTTTGTTGATATTTTCTCTTGGCACTCTTTTCCCATTTTTAAGAAAAGAATATAAACTTACACTGATTCCTACCCAACAATATAATTCGACAATAGCCCCTAATTCATAAAAAGAATAAAAACAAATAAGGAGCGAAGAAGTACGATAAACAATTTCACTATATATAGCTTCGCCCTGTATTAAAAACCCAAAAAGGCCAATAACTAAAACTAATTTACTAAGACCATTTATTTTATAGCGATCTTCAGAAACGAGAAGAGGTGAGTCTAATATCTCCATATTTTACTTTCAAAAATCAGCATCAAATGCTTAAGTCATTTTCTTTTAAAATTCCATTAATATTCTCCATTTCCTGTATATTGTATTTTTTCCTCTCTCTTTTTTAATTCTTCGTCTGTCCACCCTATGCTTTTCAAATAATCCAAAACTTCTTCCGTAACTAAATCATTATTTGCTCTTCTCCATTGCTTAAAGTTACAAGGAACTAAAGTACGAGTTGGTCTATAAAATGTTCCACATTGTCTTATGATGGGTACTTTCGTAATATTATCACTAAACTTTTTCATAATTAATAATACATCTGAAATCGAAGTACTCCATTTAAAATAAGGTTCAATTGCGATTTCTTGAATGAAGGGATTTGGATAATTTAACAAATATAATGATTGCTTTTTTGACAATTCTGATTGCACAAAATCAATTGTTCCCTTTCTTCTTTTCGATTCTTCTCTATCAAGAAGAGGGTGGTAATTACAACTAAAATGCAAAAGGTTTCTAATAGAATCAATTAATACATTTGAAAAATCTTCTTTCTTCAATCGATTTTGTATCGTTGATTCTACCAAGATACCATTTTCAAATATTTCAATTTCATTAATTTTATAATCAAGTATTTCTTTTTTTGAATAAGAACGATCAAATTGGTTATCTACATACCACCGTATTTTTTTATCTAGTGTTTCTAAATAAGAAAAACGTACGAGCATTCCATTCCTAATTTTTTTAATACTTGTAATTTCGATTTGAAACTCTTTTACAAATTCGCCCATGGTATGACCAACAAAATCAATCATTTTTAAATCACTTGACGAAGAATTACTAAAACCGATATTATTAATCAAAAACAAGAATAGGATAAGAACTGGTTTGACTATTTTTTTGTTATTTCCCTTCACAATAAATAAAAGTTTTTTTTCTAATAAAAGTAATATTGAAATTGCACCTACTGCCCACATTCATTTCCCTTTATTCTAAATGATCAATTATAAACCCCACCTACTTTTTCAAAGCCGCCTTAGTAAAAAAATGGGCAGGAATTTTAGGATCAAATTGGATTTCATCTACAATAAAATCTGTACCATTCCCAGACATCAACATGTCTTTAAAATTCATTTTCTTTGGATACCAACGATTACCGATTTGGGTAACTTCACTTAAGGTCACTTGTTTTAATAACTGACCACTTTTTGCATAAAGTTCTTCTTTCAAAGGCACAAATCTCGTTTGATCAACCCACATCTTTCGCTTAGCATAACTTACATCATTCACTATAGCATTTAATTCTAAAACCCAAACTTTTCGATCTTTTAGCATTTCTTCTCCCACCACTTTCGCATCGTATATTTCGGCCAATGTACGATCTTCCATCATGTCTTCATAAGATAGATCAGAGCCCATAACCGATTGACGAAGCATATGTCCAGACAATTGCACAATACGATCAGAGGAAGGAGAATAAATCCAAAGTCGATCTTCTAGCTTTAACATCTTTGTTCCCTTTTCTCGATCTGGAGCCAAGTATTCGGTAAAGGATTTCCCATTACCTTCTGCATAACTTTTGGAAACAATTGTACGAGTAGATCGCCGTCCACTCACTACCATTTGGGAAGTAATAATTTTGGTTTTAGTCACCATATTCAAATCGACTTTTTTCAAAATCTCTTCGGCATTTGGTGGAGTCACAAAAGCCCAAGATAGAACCAAAGAAGTAAAAAGAAGAAGTATATATTTCATGATTATTTTTTAAATCAATTCATTAAATAAACGCGCAGTTTCTCTTTTATAAATTCCGATACCCGACAACATCGTACCTAACACCATAGCTAAAACACCCGGAATAAAACCAATAAAAAAGATGATTGGCGTAATCTTCGCTCGTATAACAGAAGGCATCAACATAGTCGAATTTTTGGTATAATCACTGATATCAATTCCATAAATTTGCATATAGTATGCTCCTGCGAGTCCTATAATAGTCCCAAAAATAGAGCCAATAAATCCAATGATAACTGCTTCTAAAATCAACATCCAATAGATATGGGGTTTTGACTCTCCTAAAGCTAAGCGAATTCCAAATTCTTTATACCGTCGCAAACCGCCCAACAACCCAGTATTCCACAGCACTACAGACATTGCCAATACGAAAATAAAAACTAAAATCCCCGCCATCATATCTGCATAATCTAAAAGATCAGCCAAATTATTTTGTGCTTTTAAAGGATACATTTCAGGGGCAAATTCATCGGGATCATTTTTATATTTATCATTAAATGCTTGACTAATTTTTGCGGCTTGTTCATGATGATAAACCCCAGTTTTTAAAAAGCCCAACAACTCCCCTGCCCCATCTTGCATGTCTAGCATTTTTTGTGCGGCTTGTATATCCACCACCATTGCTCCTCGATCTAATGCCGCTGCGCCAAAACGAATAGTACCACTTATTTTAAAGTTTTGAAAGGTCATGCTTCCATTCATAGTAGTACCAAAATAGGTGATCTCCTCTCCTATTTTCAAATTGAGCTTTTCTGCAAAATCGTGCCCAACTAAAGCTTCTTTTACGGTCTTAGGTAAGTGTCCACTCACTATAGATTTCTCTATTTGGAGCCGCTTAACTTCTTCGCTTTGGGGATTCAATAAATCAAAGGCCATTCCTATGGCAGGGCCTTGTCCTCTCGTATTTCCTTCTTGATCAGGCACATCAATTAATCCTCCAAATCGAATACGTTTTACCCAATCTACCATAGGAAAATCTTTTTCCAATTGTTGGAGTAAATCGCTGACTTCTAACAAGGCCAAATCATTGGGCAGTTGTGATTGGTTGGCTGCAAAAGCTTTGGTCATCACTTTCATATGCCCAGTTTCAAATCGAGCATTTTGATCAACCATATCGGTCATTGCCCCTTGCATATACGCACTCAACAAAACGGTTAATGCTACCCCAATAGAAATAATAATAATCGGTAAGAAGCTCCGACTTCGATCTCGTAATATGCCTTTCCATAAAAATCGTATCATTGTATTTTTCCTTTTAAGGCTTCTACAGGATTAAGTTTAGCTATTTTTCTTGCGGGTAAAAAACTAACAATCGTAGCAGAAATAACCACCAAAGCAACCGTTCCTAAAATTAATGATATGCCGTAAACGGGGTAAATTCGATCGGCCATTGCAATTCCCATATCTTGAGAACTTGTAGGAAAGGCCATGCCTGTTTTTGACAAATACCAAAACAAAGGCACACCAATAATACATCCGATCACCGTAGCAAATAAACTATACATGGTTCCTTCTATCGTAAACAAACCCACCACTTGAGATCGCGTCATTCCTAGAGCGACATAAGTACCAATTTCTTTTTGTCTTCGAAAAATGGAAAGGACTTGTGTATCAAATACTGCCAATAATGCAATCGCCAAGAGTAATAAATACAAGATCGAACTACTCGATTTTTTCATAGAAATAATTTCATCTAAATCATGCAACAATTCTTTTTGACTCACATAGTTCCATTGTTTAATTGCTTTAGGTTTAAATTTTTCATTTGCAACAAAATAAGTCGCATGATTTTCTAAACCTGTCATTTCCCAAAGATGAGTAATAGGAATCCAGACTTGACCATGATCTACGGTAGGCACATTCGTTTTAAATACATCAACTATAATAATATTTTTGGCATCGAACATTCCATTTTTATCTCGCCATCGCAACAAGACTTGATCGCCAATTTTTAAGTTGGTAGATGTTGCCATATTTACGCCGATTATGGCAGGAATAGCCGAGGCATTTTCTTTAAAGTTTGTCGTAGGTATTTTTAATGTTTTTTGATTTACTTCAATACCTTTTAATAATATAGAGACCATTCTTCCCTCAGGATAAATAGAGCCTTGTTGGAGTAAAATCGGAGATAAGTTTTCTTTATTTTCTTCAGATAAAATACCATGACCATCTTGTATAGAGAATGGATCGTAGGGATCATATTTTTCATTTAATAAATGACCATTTCCATATTCCCAAGCAATGGTGTCCGTCTTGGCTTGATGATTCCAACCATCTAAAATTCCATTTAAAAAAATAATCATCAAAAAGGCAAAGGTAAGCACCCCCACATTGAGCCAAGTACGGAGACCCGCACCCACAAGATTTCTATAGGCCAATTGTAGGGCTAATTTCATGACGCTTGATTTTTGTTTTTTATCCGCTCATCCAACTCTACTTTTCCATCTCGAAGATGAATAATTCGCTCTAAGTAAGTCATTACTTTTTCATCATGGGTAGAAAAAATAAAAGTAGTCCCAAGTTCTCTATTTAGCTTTTTCATCATTTTCAAAATCGAATGCGCATTGGCTGCATCAAGATTTGCGGTAGGTTCATCCGCAATTAATATTTCTGGTCTTTTGACCATTGCTCTTGCAATAGCTACACGTTGTCCTTCTCCTCCAGAAAGTTTGTTGGGTTTTTTCTTCGCATAATCTGCCAGTCCAATCCAGTCTAGTGCTTCCATCACTGCTTTCTTTCTTTCGGAAGCGGTTTTATTTTGTAGTAATAAAGGAAATTCAACATTTTCAAAAACAGTGTACACAGGAAGTAAATTAAAAACTTGAAAGATAAATCCTATATGATGATTTCTAAGTTTTGCAGAAGCTTTGTGAGATAAAGAAGCAATGTCATGACCAATCACTGTGGCCTTACCTTCTGTAGGCACATCTAATGATCCGATGATATTAAGCAAGGTCGTTTTACCTGATCCACTAGGTCCAACTAAACCAGAAAACTCCCCTTTGGTAAAGGTAAGATTTATATGATCCAAGGCTGTAAACTCCCCCTCTCCTACAGGAAATCGTTTGGTTACATTTTCTAAAGATATAATAGTTTCTGTTTTCATATTCTTAATGATTATGTACGATCATTAATCGTAGGCCCCAACCTTGAAACTGGTTGACTAAGTCGTTTTGCTGAAATTGTGTTTGATTTATTGGATTGTAATAAGCCATAAAATAAGCTACAATTTTTTTAAACTGATGTTCGTAATTTACAAAAAAAGTAAGGTCTTTGCTCAACCAATTGAAATAAAAGATGGTTTGTACATTATCAAAAAGACCAAAAGGATAGGAGACTAATAATGCACTAATGTCATTTCTATTTTTAAATGCAAATGCTTTTTCATCAATAGTTAAAGTTAAATGTTCTGCAGCTACATATAATCCATTTCCTAAACCGAAAGTATAATCTACCCCCAGATTGAATAAAGCCTGATTGGTAAAGACACCAATATTTTTCGATTGATGAATAAAACTAGATTCTATCCAAAGTCCAATTTTAAGATCCCATTTTGCGTCAATTCCAATTCTGTTTTCTGCTATTTTTTTTTCTATGGGGAAAATGGGTAAATCCGCTGTGCTCGATGTGCGATAATGATAACTTAACCCTACTTCTCCTTTAGGAATAGGATATTGAAATCGACCGCCCAATTCAGGAAATTTCCAATTGGATTTTAATACATCAAAACCTCGGGGCTTATGATTTCCATAAAGTACCCAAAACCAAAGATTCGCATTATTTTTAAAATAGTAACGAGATCGGAATGCATATACTCCATTGGTTAGTCCCAAAGGATCTCTAGGGTCAATTTGATTAAACCATTGAATCGGCCGAATTAAAGTCGCTGAACCGAAATCTATTTTTTGCAATCCTAATCGAAGTTCTAATTGTTTTGTTGCATAGCGCATCCATACTCGGTAAGGTTGTATTTGTCCTTCTATTTGCGCCGTATCGAAAGGATGAAACAATACTGCACCATATATATTGGCAGAAGTTTCGATGTCGAATGTTTTAAACGTATCTATATTTATTTTATAGGTGAGCTCTGGCAAATAACGTATGCCTAAAAAAACATTAAGGTCATTATTAAAACTATAATTAGTGAGCCCAATGGTTTGTCCGTCAAAATCGATTTTATTTTGAGCGTTTACTATGAGTGTAGTAAATAAGAGTATGATATGTAGTAAGCTACTTTTCATAATTTCTACAATTTAATTATAATATATTA
>JAHDCJ010000035.1:0-5327 GCA_020629935.1 Saprospiraceae bacterium
CGCATACATTAAAAATGATGACGGAAGCTTTTCTTTTGAATTAGATAAAAATTATGATGCTTCTTTACCTATTGTCATTGATCCAATCGTAGTGGATTATGCCACAATGATAGGAGGAGAAGATTATGAGCAAGCTGTTCGTTTTGACTTAACTCCAACAGGAATGATTGTTCTAGGAGGAACTGAATCTTATACACTGCCTACTACACCAGGTGCATTTAGTGATTCTTATGGTGGTATTTTTACTGTATTTGTTGCTAAATTCGATCCTAATGGACAAGCGATTTATATTTCTTATATAGCTGGAAATGGTTATATAGGAACTGGTGAAATAGAACTTCGAGTAGAAAATGATGAGGCTTATGTAGCCTGTTATTCAAATGCAACAAATTTACCTATTACTCCTGGTGCTTATCAAAGTGCGAATAGAGGAGGCTCAGATATTTATATGTTAAAAGTAGGTAGCACAGGATCTTTGTTATGGTCTACCTATCTTGGAGGTGAAGAAGATGAAGAGCTTCCTGAGGTACCAATTTTTAATGTAAAGGATGGAGAAATTTATTTATTTACGGATACTGAAAGTCAGGATATGCTAACTAGCCCTAATGCGGTGCAATCCACATTTGCAGGAGGATTTAAAGATTATTTTATCACTAAATTCGCTGCAGATGGGACCAACGTATATGCTACTTATTTAGGTGGTAATCGGGCAGAGCGAGCTTGGGGCCATGCCGTTGTTGAAAATGGAGAGTATTTTATTGTTGCTACAACGGATTCAGATGTTTTTCCTGCAACAAGTAATGCTTATGACCAAACACATAACGGTGGGGATGATTTAGTCATAACCAAAATGGGGGTAAATGGAACCTTAGAGTATTGTTCTTATCTAGGAGGTTCATTAGATGAACGAACTTGGGATGAGTTGCGTGATGTGATGCATATTTACAATGGAGAAATCGTTTATTCCGCTAGAACGGTGAGTGAAGATTTCCCATTGACAGCAGATGCTTTTGATACAGTGATGGAAAAAGATGCGACATGGAGTCACGAAATGTTAATCCTTCGAATGGACTTAAATTGTAATCTGCTTTATTCTTCTTACGTTGGAGGAGATGGAGACGAAGAGGTTTTTATGACTGACTTTTATGAAGGTAAATATTATGTTACAGGTATAAGTTATCTAAGTGATAATTATCCTGCTACGCCTGGAGGTAATAGTTCCTCTCATGGAAACGGAGATGTTTTTATTTACGCCATTGATGAAAATAATAATACCCTATATAGCTCTCTTCTTGGAGGGACCGCAGATGACGAGCCTTATGATATACAATCAAATGGTGGAGACATTTATGTCATTGGAAAAACAGATTCGCCTAATTATCCTGTAGTCAATGCATTACAATCTACCTATGGGGGTAACGGCGATGCTTTCATCACTCGGATTGACCCTACTACAGGAAATTTGGTATATAGTACTTATCTTGGTGGTCCAGATACAGAACAGGTTCCCTATTTTTTCCCTCATTTTGATCAACCTAGCTCTGCGATTTTACCAGGAGATAATTTTGCTTTTATGTTATTTCAATCTTCAGATGGATTGCCTGTAACCTCTGATGCTGCAATGGCTTCAAGTAATGGAATAAGTTATATGGGTTATCTTGGAATTTTAGATGAAACAGGTCAATTAAATTATGGATCTTATTTTGGGAGTGGATTGGGCAATTCTGAATATCGAGGTATGATTGCTGATGGTAATGATGTGTATATAGTTGGAAATGTTTATTATGGAAGTTTTGCTACCTCAGGTGCTTTTCAAGAAGGAAACAATGGGAATTCAGATGTTTCTATAATAAAATTTTCAAATTGTAAACCAATTACTGCTCCTAATACAATTAGTCCCACCTTACAAACAGTGTGTAAACTTGCAACTATTGATGGACTTACAGGAAATGATATGGAAAGTTCAGGTCTGGCGGATTTAGTTTTAGATGGTGCAATTGTTCCTCAAGGTGGAGCTAAATTTGAATATACTTGGCAATTTAGCTTAGATGGTACTACAGGATGGACCGATTTACCAGGTGGTGTATTAAAAGATTTTATTCCAAATCCACTAACCAATACGACCTTCTTTAGAAGAACAGTTGGAGGTGGAGTTTGTGGAAATCTTAGTGTTTCTAATGTAGTGGAAGTTCGTACTACAAATGATTGGGCGCCAGTGGTAGATGCCGGTGGAACAGAATTTTTAACTTGTCCTAATGTAGATGTTACGATAGGCGGTGTAGTTACAGGTGATCAGCCTCCTTTTAATTATTTATGGACCCCAAATGTAGGATTAGATGATGATGAAGTACAATACCCTGTTTCCACTCCAGCCACTTCTTCCGTATACACTTTGCAAGTTACAGATGCGATTGGTTGTGTAAGAAAAGAACAAGCAGTGGTTACGGTATACCAAGCAAATGCTGGACCAGATCTAGAAATTTGTGAAGGTACAGGAACACGTATTGGTACACCTGGAATCCCTGGTAGTGGAATGACGTTTTTATGGTCACCAGCTACAGGTTTAGATGATCCGACGATCGCACAACCTATTGCTACCCCATTATCATCTGGTACCACATATTATCTTACCGTGACTTTACCGAATGGCTGTGAAACGTATGATGATGTGCTGATAACTCCTGTTTCTTTTGAAGCAAATGCTGGCCCAGATCATACAATATGTACAGGTGATGTGGTAACTCTAGGTACTCCAGGAACAGCAGCCTTTACCTATGGCTGGTCTACTGGTTTGTTTTTGACGGATCAAAATATTGCACAACCCAATTATGATAGCGGAACAGGATTTCCTGATCCTAATCCATTTGAATATGTGCTAACTGTAGTACATAATGCATCGCAATGTACAGATAGAGATACGGTACAAGTATTTGAACTGCGTGCAGATGCAGGATTCAATGGATGTGGTCCTAGATTGATAGGAACACCAGATCCTCATGGATTTCCAGTGACTTATACTTGGACTGTACTAAGTGGAGACATGGCGAGTTTAACTACACCTAATATTGCACAACCATTTGTAAACCCCAATACGACGACAGAATATGAAGTTACCGTAACTTATGATGGATTCTCGTGTACTGATCGAGTGGTAGTACCTCCATGTGGTTGTAATCTTGGAGTTAGTATTTCAGGGGGAGAAGGTTGTACCTATCAGATTGCAACTATCGAAAGTCCAGTAACAATGACCGTTGTTCCGTCTATTGGAGATGTATCAGATTGGACGTTTTCTTGGAGTCCAGCAACAGGATTAAATACAACAACAGGCCCAGTAGTCGAAATTAACGGAGGTTTAGCTAATAATACTACTTATACTGTAAGTGGTATATATACTCCAGATCCAAGTTATAACTGTGGTGAATCTGTAGTTATTGGAGGAGGAGTGATTTCATATCCAGTAGCACAAGCGCGAGATACAATTGCTTGTGCGGATACTGCAGTACCCATTGGTTATGCTCCTATTGCTGGATGGTCTTATCTTTGGCAACCTACTGTTGGCTTAGACAATCCTTTTATTTCAAATCCAATGGCAACGGTTACGGAGACTACAGAATATACGCTTTTAGTAACAGATAATATTACAGGCTGTACCGCTTTGGATACCGCTACTGTAATATTTAGAATGCCGACTGCAGATGCTGGCCCAGATGCTAGTTTTTGTGATGGAGCGATAGTAACATTAGGAACAGCTTCATTACCAGAAAGTTTGTATGAATGGGCTCCTTTGGTAGGTCTAGAAGAACCTTATATCGCGCAACCCATTGATACGTTATATACAGGTCTCACATTTTATTTAACGGTTACTGATGAAGTCACAGGCTGTATAGCAACTGACGAAGTGGTTTTTTCTGAAATTATGCCACCCGTTGCGGATGCAGGTCCTGCAACGTTAGAAATATGTGATGGAGGCGGAGGAGCAACTATTGGGGTCACTGCGACACCAGGTTATACTTACCTTTGGGTTCCATCAACGGGATTAGATAATCCAACAGCTGCACAACCTGTGGCCAATCCTTCGGTAGATACAGACTACCAAGTTTATGTGTTTTCTGATGTAGAACCAGGTTGTTATGCTACAGATAATATTTCTGTAAACCTTAATTCTGATGCTTGTCCAGAGGTGGATGCTGGAGATGATAAAGAAATTTGTGTTGGAGAATCAGTAATGATAGGAACTGCAGATGCTTCTGGAGGAACTTATACGTATAGCTGGACACCAGTAACTGGATTAGATGATCCTACGATAGCACAACCTACAGCAACACCATCAAGTACAACCACTTACAAAGTAACCGTAATGGATACGAATGGTTTTACTGCATTTGATGAAGTAGAAGTCAAAGTATTGGATTATCCTGTAGCAGATGCAGGAGATGATTTAAATATTTGTGATGGAGGAACAGTTCAAATTGGAGGCGCTTCAGATCCTGATAATACCTACTTATGGTCTCCTTCCGCAGACTTAGATGATGCCACTTTAATGAAACCAACAACTTCAGTTACTACGAATACTACATATTCATTAACAGTAACCAATTCTGCAGGATGTTCATCTACCTCAGAAATGGTGGTGACAGTTGTGAGTTTAACCGTAGATGCTGGGCCAGACGTGACTTATTGCTCGGGGTCAGTGGCCATTGGACCAGCTGTTGCTGGATCTTATCTTTATTCATGGTCTCCCTCCACAGGATTAAGTAGTGCGTCAACAGCGCAACCACAAGCAAGTCCAATAGTGGAAACTACCTATACCGTAGAAATTACCGACGCCAACGGTTGTAGTGCTACTGATGAAGTAGTGGTTACTCCAGGAGCAATAGCAGATGCAGGCTTAGATCAAACTATTTGTAATGGTGAATCTACTGTTATAGGAACTCCAGCGGAAGCTGGAGCGACTTATGCTTGGGCAGTAATAACGGGAGATATGGGAAGTTTAGGTTCTACTACTGATGCAATGCCTTCAGTAAATCCAACTTCTACTTCACTTTATGAAGTCATTGTAAGTTCAGGTGGCTGTACGCGATCAGATTTTGTAGAAGTAGAAGTGATTACAACTACTGCAGATGCAGGTGAAAATATACAAGTATGTCAAAATAGTTGTGCACAAATTGGGGTACCTGCAGAAGTAGGTAAAAAATATCAATGGTTTCCTGCAGGAGATTTAGATAATCCATTATCGGCGCAACCGATGGCTTGTCCAAGTACAACGACAATCTATAATCTTATTGTAACAGATATATCTACAGGCTGTTCTGCTACAGATGAAATGA
>JAHDCJ010000035.1:5427-13172 GCA_020629935.1 Saprospiraceae bacterium
TATAATCTTATTGTAACAGATATATCTACAGGCTGTTCTGCTACAGATGAAATGACGCTTACCGTAAACGCGACACCAGCTCCAACTGTTGTGCCAGGAGCAGATCAATTGATTTGCCCAGGAAGCTCTGCGGACTTAGGTGCTGCACCAGTTGCGGGATTGAGTTATAGTTGGTCACCAACAACTACATTAAACAATCCATATATAGCAAATCCAACAGCACTTCCTTTTGAAACAACGACCTATAGCTTAACGGTAACAGATAATATGACGGGTTGTTCTAATATTGGAAATGTGACGATTGAAGTAGAAAACGTGCCAGTTCCAGAATTGTATAATCAATCGATGTGCGGAGGTCCAGGTAGGGAAATTGGAAATACAGGCTTATCTGGATATGATTATCAATGGTTCCCAACTACTGGCTTAACAGATCCTACAGCACCACGAACATTTGCTTCTCCAACAGAAACAACAGTTTATACATTAACAGTAACCAATCCATTAACGGGTTGTACAAATGCAGGAAGTCTAACCTTTACGGTGAATGGAGCTTCTCCAAATATTGAATTAGGTCCTGAGGTCGTAATTTGTACAGGAGAGTCGATTGTATTAGGTGACCCAGATCCAGGAGATGGAACAACTTTTGAATGGGGATATAGTTGGCAAGATGCTTTATTTAGTCCATCTCGATTTGTAGCACAACCTACATTTACTCCAACTTCTAGTTATAGTAATATTCGTCTGAAAGCTACGAATAGTCCTTGTACGGTTTATGATTATAAAGTAATAAGAGCTTATCCTAAACTTACTGCAGATGCTGGCCCTAGTCAAATACTTTGTGAAAATAACACTACTTTATTTGGAACCTTTGATGGTTATGGAATAGGAAAATGGACCTTTATTTCAGGTCCTTCCACACCAACAATTGCTGACGCATCTAATCCAAGTACAGAAGTATCTGATCTTATTTTTGGTAGTTATGTCTTTAGATGGACTTTAGTTGAAGGAAACTCTTGTGAATTTGGAAGCTTTGATGACGTAACGATAGAATATGTAAAACCACCAAGTTTAGTATTAGGTACTGTAGATCCAATATGTAGTGGTGGAGTTGATCTTACGGATCCAACCTTAACTACTGGTAGTGATTTGATGGGTGGTACATTAAGCTACTGGGTAAATCCAGAAGCGACCATTCCAATAACAGATCCTACTTCGGTTGCTTTTGCAGGAACCTATTATATTAAAGTGACGAATTCGACAGGTTGTAGTGATATGGCTTCGATCGAAGTAGAACGTAAGTGTATTGGAAGTATAGGTGATTACGTTTGGTTAGATGTAAATCAAGATGGCGTACAAGACGTCACTGAAGTAGGGGTAGCAGGCGTAGTGGTTAATCTATATGATAATTCCAATAATCTGATTGCTTCTACAATTACCGATGCTTATGGAAAATATTTATTTACGGAATTAGATCCAATGGATTATGTGGTGTCTTTCTTACCTCCAGTAAATTATCAATTTACTAAGCAAACAGGAGGTAGTACGGATGATAGTGATCCAGATCCTATTACAGGAATTACTTCGGTGATTACTTTAGGAACTAATGAAATCTTAGAAACGGTAGATGCAGGAATTATTGAAGCTACCACTCCTTTAGCAGGAATTGGAGATTATGTATGGTTTGATACCAATAAAGATGGAGTTCAAGATGTAGGAGAAGTAGGAATAGCAGGTGTGACCGTTACCTTATTTGATGATATGAATCGAATAGTGGAATCTACCACAACGGATCAATCTGGATTATATCTTTTCAAAGATTTACCAGTAGGTGATTATCGAGTTGTATTCACTACGCCTTTTGGAATGAAATCTACAAGTCAAACTCTAAACAGTTTAGATGGTAGTGATGCAGACTTATCTGGAACGACTCCATTAGTTAGCTTAACCGCAGGTGAAATGCGAAGAGATCTTGATGCTGGTTTCTATTTAAGTGATCCGGCTACAGAAGGAAGTTTAGGAGATTATGTATGGTATGATTCTAATAATAATGGATTACAAGAAACAGGAGAAAGAGGAGTACCTGGTATTGAAGTTGAACTATATGATGAAGCAGGAACAACCTTGATAGCGACTACCTATACAGATATCACTGGTCATTATTTATTTGGTGGATTATCGGCTGGAATTTACAAAGTGAAATTTGGAGCTTTACCAGCAAACCATGTATTTGTTACTGCTTTAGAAGGAACAGATAAAACAATGGATAGTAATCCAGATGCTACAGGATGGTCGCCAGCAATTGATTTACCCGCAGGTTTCCATTTCAATACCGAAGATGCAGGAATATATGATCCAACCGAAACAGCTACGGCAAGTCTTGGTGATAAAGTCTGGTTTGATTTAGACGAAGACGGAGTACAAGGTGCAAGTGAAATGGGCGTTAAAGGAGTTACGGTTAAATTGCTCGATAATGTGGGTAATGTACTCGATGTTCAATTGACCGACGCAGACGGAAACTATTTATTCCAGCGTCTAGATGTTGGTACTTATCAAGTGAGCTTTTCCACGATACCTGATGGTTATGTATTTACTACCACAGGTTCAGGAACAACAGCTACAGACTCTGATGCAGATGTCAATGGCCAAAGTGGAATGATTACTTTAACTGCAGGAGAAAATAATCTTACGATTGATGCAGGAATTCATGTGTCTGAATCTCCATATGGAACGGCTTCTTTAGGAAACCGAGTTTGGTATGATTTGAACAATGATGGTTTACAATCGGCTACAGAGCCAGGTACTCAAGGCGTATTAGTCACCTTATATGCTGCGGATGGAACAACTGTATTGGATACACGTACTACTGATGCCTTAGGTTATTATTTATTCACTGGATTAGATGCAGGAGATTATGTAGTCGGATTTAGTACTTTGCCAAGTGGATATAATTTCACTACCGCAGATCAAGGTCCGGATGATGCTAAAGATACGGATGTACTGGTAGGTGGAAAAACAGCCTTAATCTCATTAGACAAAGGCGAAGATGATCTGACAGTAGACGCAGGAATTTATGATCCTTTAGCTTCTACAAATCAAGCTTCGATTGGAGATTATACTTGGATTGATACGAATCAAGATGGGATACAAGATCCTACAGAAATGCCAATATCAGGAATCTCTGTTAGTCTAGTTTCTGCGGGAGTAGAAATAGCAACTACCGTAACCGATGAAAATGGATTCTACAAATTTGTAGGTGTTGATCCAGGTAATTATATCGTACGATTCAATAATCCACCGAATGGATTTGTAATGACGACACAAGTAACGAATACAGCCACAGGATCTGATCCAGATCCATTGAAAGAGGAGACCGATGTATTTACCGTAGCGGCTGGTGATGATATCACCGATGTAGATGGTGGATTCTGGTCGAACACTGCAATGTTAGGAAACTACGTTTGGATGGACGCCAATAAAGATGGTGTGCAAGATGCAAATGAAAATCCAATTGCTGGCGTAACAGTTACGTTGTATAATTTGATGAATATTCCATTAGCTAGTACCATTACAGATGCAAATGGTCAATACCAATTTGTAAATTTATTACCTGGCACTTACCTAGTCGGCTTCTCTACTTTACCAAGTGGTGCTTTAGTGACGGCAGATAACGTAGGCGATGATTTGATGGATAATGATATGAATTTCTTAACCTTCAAAACAGACCCTGTAACTCTAGCCGCTGGAGATATCAATCTTAGTTTAGATGGAGGAATTAAAGTAGAACCATTAGGAGCAATAAGTGACTATGTTTGGTTTGATGAAAATGAAGATGGAATTCAAGATGTTACAGAAACAAGTGGTGTACCTGGTGTATTTGTAGAGTTGTATTGTGCAGATGGAACCTTAGTTGCCGTTTCAACAACTGATGGTTCAGGGCTATATCAATTTGATAATTTACCAGCGAAAGATTACTATTTAGAATTTTCAAATATACCCGCAGGATCATCTTTTACTTTAGCTAAGGTTGGAAGTAATGATACAGATAGTGAAGCTTCTGCCGCAGGGGTAACGAGTACCATCACCTTAAGCCCAGGAGGACATAATGTCTCAATGGATGTAGGAATTATTGATGTGCCTGTACTTCCTGTAGAGTTAGTAGAATTTAGGGGAGAAGTTAAATCACATGCGAATGAATTATACTGGATCACTGCGACAGAAATCAATACAGAGAAATTTATTGTAGAACGTTCAATAAATGGTCTTGACTTTGAAGCTATTGGTTCGGTAGCAGCGGCTGGAAATACAACAGATCGTCAGTTCTATCAATTTGATGACAAGGATTATATCTTGAATTATAAAAATTATTACCGATTGAATATTCAAGATCAAGATGGCGCTTTTGAATATAGTAACATCATCGTTCTAGAGCGAGAAGATACTAAATTTCATATCACTCATTTATATCCTAATCCAGTGGTTGATGAAATTGGAATTGAAGTAGAAATAAAAGATCAAGCCTTTGGAAAAGTACAATTCGAATTAATTGATGTGTTGGGACGAACAGTCCAAATTCAAGAATCAGAATTGAACGCTGTTGGCCAATCTAAAATTACGATGAATGTAAACCGAGTTGCTTCTGGAACTTATATGTTAAAAGTTTCCGTAGGTGATTTATTTAAAACGAAGAAAGTGGTTATTTTAAGACCATAAAAATACATTGTTTATTCATTAAAAGGATCGCCTTCTCAGAAGGCGATCCTTTTTTTATGGGTGTTGGTTATAAATTGTTTTTCCTTTTTCCCTTTGGAATTATAAGAGATTAACCAATTAATTGCACCGTTAAAAAATCTTTAAAATGATAAAGTCGTTACTTATTTAATTTTGAACGTTCTATTTTTAAATATTATTTAAATTGCTCACTTTTTAATTTTAAAACACCAACGAATGAAACACAGCCATTTTTTATTGATTTTAGCACTCACCTTTTTTAGTATAGGTTTTGTGCAAGCACAAGATAATGAAGAACTCAAATCCATCTATAAAGCAGATCAAAGTGATCGACAAACGGAAAGTATTGATTGGAGTGTAGTGGGAAAACGCGACAAAGAACGAAGAGATCGGGTCTCTGAAATATTAGCCGAAGGAGGAGCTAAAACAGGACAAGATTACAAAAATGCAGCGATGGTCTTCCAACATGGAGGAGATTCTGTTTCTTATAAAAAAGCAGTAGATCTAATGACTAAAGCTACACAGATTGACCCGGATATGAACAAATGGCTCTTGGCTGCGGCTACCGATCGATACCGTTTGAGCATTGGCCAAAAACAAATCTATGGGACTCAATTTAGAAAGGCAAATAGAGATGCTCCTTGGGAATTATCACCTATCGATACCACCGTGCTTACAGATGCAGATCGGGCAGCCATGAACGCACCACCTCTAGCTTATGCACGACAACGCGTGATCAAAATGAATAAGAAAAGTTTTGGAGATATGATTAAAGAAGGTAAAACTACTGCCGAAATTATTTCCTATTGTAAGAAAACTAAACCCGCAGATTCACCCTATAATATTGACGAAAATGCCCTTAATTCTTTTGGCTACCAATTGATGGGAGAGGGAAAAACAAAAGATGCACTCAAAGTCTTTGTCTTGAATACTAAACTAAACCCTAAAGGATTTAATACCTTTGATAGCTTAGGCGAATGCCTCGTAAAAATGGGCAAGAAAAAGAAAGGCGTCAAGATGTATAAAAAATCTCTAGAGTTAAATCCTAAAAATGATAATGCCACTAATATTCTCAAAGATTTAGGATACTAAAAATAATATTTAGCAAATTTTCTCAAAAAAAGAAAGCTTTATCTAACTCAGATAAGGCTTTCTTTTTTAACGACTTTTAAATAGTTTTTTATTTTAATGTGTATTTTGTTTAACTTTTTTATCAATTTTAACATAAAAGATTAAACAAAACAAGCTTTTGCCCTGTTAGGTTTTTTTCTGAACTAAAAATTTAACAAATGTCAAAACTAATTAATCCAAAGCTTTTAGCTTTACTTTTCTTACTCTCTGGTTTATTAATGACGATGTCTTCTTGTGAAGAAACTGAAGAACCAGCTATTCCTTTAAGTATTACTGAAACAGCTTCTTCTGATGCACAGTTTTCTTCTTTAGTTGCTGCACTAACTAAAGCTAATTTGTTATCCACAATTGATAACGGTACGTTTACTGTATTTGCCCCAACCAATGCAGCATTCGATCAATTATTCGTAGACTTAGGAGTTACTGGATTAGACGATTTAACGGCTGCTCAATTAGAGCCGATTTTATTATACCATGTCGTAGCAGGTGACGTGCGCTCAACGGATCTTTCCAATGGGTATGTAGGTACCGCAAGCACAGGTCCAAATGCACAAGCATTGAAATTGCAAGTAGATATCAGCAATGGTGTTTCTCTTGACAATGGTACTTTAGTAACAAGCGCAGATGTAGATTGTACGAATGGAGTGATCCACGTAATCGACAAAGTTTTATTGCCAAATGATGTAGTTGGTTTAGCTACAGGAAATAGTGAATTTAGTAGTTTAGTGGCTGCCTTAACCCGTACAGATCATACTTTTGACTTTGTTACCTTCTTACAAGGTACAGGGCCATTCACTGTTTTTGCTCCAACAAATGCTGCTTTCCAAGCTTTATTAGATAGCAATTCAGCATGGAATAGTATTGATGATATTGATATAGCTACTTTAGATGCAGTACTAAAATATCACGTAATTAGCGGAACAAACTTCGAATCTTCCTCTCTTTCAGATGGATTCTCTGGAGTAACTGCTGGTGGAGGAATGGTAACAATCAATACCGTAGATGGCGTTCGAGTAACGGATGCAAACGGAGGTGTAGCCAATGTAACATTAGCGGATGTACAAGGCACCAACGGGGTAGTACACGTAATTGATAAAGTATTATTACCTTAAGAAAAAGGTTTTTGGTTTTAGCGAGCATCTTCATCCTAAAAAGTAGATGACTTGTTATGGAAAGAAGACAGGTTCTAGTGAGCCTGTCTTTTTTTATGGGCCATCCCCATTAGATTTCAGATGTAGGATTTCTGGGGGCGTATAGAATACGCCCTTACCGTGGGGTCGGGCTTTTCGTTCTTATGTGCTCGCTACGCTGCGCGCATACCACTGCAATCCCTTGTCCAAGTAAGTAGTTGACTATCTGGAAAGCATATTGAACAACATAAAGTAATACTAGCAGAATAGAAAAAAGAACCAAATCATACGAACTCCAATTTAATAAAAAACGCCTAGCAAGAGCTAGGCGTTTTTACATTTAAATTTCGTTCTTAAAGTGAATTAGCGAATCAATACCAATTTCTCTCTAAAAGAAAAATCAGTAGATTGCACTTCTACAAAATACATCCCTGAAGGTAATTGATCTAATTGAAGTGGAATCGTTTCTGTACCTGTATAATTCCAAGTCAGTTGCTTTAGTTTTTTCCCGTCAGGGGCAAAAATAGAAATGGCTAACAACTCATTATTGACCTCTGGAAAATGCATAGAAAGATTAACCATGCCCGTACTAGGATTCGGATAAAGTTTTAAATGACTTGCTTGACTAATCAAACGTGGAGCACTAATTTGAGATTGACAAGGAATGCTAGTTACGTAAGAAGGAGCAGCTATTGGATTATTATAATTGCCTGCACCACTGATATTGGGTTGATACTCCCCACAAGTTATATTTTG
>JAHDCJ010000035.1:13272-14849 GCA_020629935.1 Saprospiraceae bacterium
CCCATTCGTCTTATGGCATCTAGCGTGTTGTTGGTAATTCTTGTGCTATTTGTTTTACTACAATAAATACCTCTCTCTACACTTCTAAAGTAGTTGTTGTCTATGCTTATTCGGGAATGATTTGTTAAACTTGCAGTATTTCCAGTGGTATTGTTTAGATGTATTCCCCATATGGTAGTGCTTCCAAAAGTATTGTCTACCATCCGTAATTCTGAATTGTAAAGATTCCGTCCTCGAATACCATAATCGCTATTTAAAAAGACATTACTTAAGAGTTCTTCTCCTGCATCAGAAATAATGACATCCTCCATAAAAATCCCATATGTATTATTTTGTGTACCATAAAACCTATTTTTTTCGATAGTAAATTCTACTTGATCGGAAGTCTTTCCAATAGCTATTCCTTGTTCATTACTATTAAAATTTGTGCCTTGAATATTAAGAATTTCATTTATTCCTTTCAAGACTTGAATACCAATGTCTGCCCACTCAATAGTAGAATTAATAGCTTCTACATAAGCAGTTTCATAGGATAAAATACCAGGCCACATATCACTTGTATTTGGACAGTTGCTACCTAATGAATTTGTAAGTGTACTCGTTTTAATGTATAGTCGACCACCATCTTCTACTACAATTCGCCCATTAGGAGTAAAGCGCAATGTACTTCCTGCAATACTCAACGTAATACCATTGGGAACTACTACGGTTTCATCAATTACCCAATCTACCGTATTCCAAGTTTGATTGGTAGTGAGCGGACCAATGTTCTGAATATTACAACAATCATCAGAAGTGAAACTGATCGTGTTTGAACAAAATGGTGAAAAATAAATCATGAATCCTGGTACATTAGGCTGCATGGTAATTTGTGTTTGATTAGGCGCATTTACCGTCGTCCATGCCAAATTATCATTAGGTCCTAAGACGAGTTGATCCCCTTGTTCATCTAACACCGTTATTTGTACAAGTCCATTGGGTAAACATTGTTGTTCAAGGGTGAAATTGCAAGAACTGGGATCACAGGGTGCAGCATCTACATTCACAGAGATAATTGAGGTTTGTGGCGGACAATTTTCTCCTGGATGTATCGCAGTAACACTTAGTTGACCCGTGCCTGGACTATCCCAAATCACTTGGATATTTGTACCCGATATTTGAGTAGAACCATTGGCAAAAGTACCTCCAGTAATCATCCAATCATAGGTAAATCCAGCGGAAGGAATAACAAAATAATCCGTAGTCGTATTTTGACAAAGATCAGTTAAACCAAAGATAGTAGGAGGGGTATTGTCCAAAATTTCTACCGATTGACTTACAGGCGGAAAAGCTGGGGAAGATCCTGCAAAAATGGTCATTATAGCGTTATAATTTCCTGCGGAATAATTATGTACAGGGTTGGCAAAAGTACCTCCCTCTGGAGCAGTATCATTTAAATTTCCAGGTCCTATAATTGTCCCATCTCCAAAATTCCATTGTACTTGATTACCTGCCCAACATCCTTCAATTTCAAAAACCACTTCAGTACAACCTTGGTATTCAAAATCGAAAGAGGGATCTTCTGGCGTGCCAGGTTG
>JAHDCJ010000035.1:14949-44754 GCA_020629935.1 Saprospiraceae bacterium
AACCTTGGTATTCAAAATCGAAAGAGGGATCTTCTGGCGTGCCAGGTTGAGCATCAACCATGTCAGGCAATCCTGCTAAAACAATGATATCTGGATTGATTGGAAAAAAATCAACAGCTTCCAATTCAACGGTGGGAAATAAATTATTGGGATTTAAAATGCGGCCTACAAAAGTACTATTGCTTCGAGCAAAATAAAGATGGCCATCAGGGCCTAATTGCATGGACATAAAATCAGTATCTACCGAAGAAGCTAATACATAAGATTGATTATTAATTAAATCAAATTGTAAAATATCATTTGGAATAGAAGTTGTATTCTGTCCTATTGTTGCATAAACATAGTCTCCATTTGGACTAAAACTAAGATCGTACGTATTATCTGTAGTTAAGAGTTCTTCATTATCTACTTCTCCTGTAGCTCGATCAAAATCAAATAAAACGATTCCTCCCTGAGAACTCCCAAAACCTCCAGAAACGGCTATTCGGTCTCCAGAGATATTGCTTTTCATATGTCCAGCTAATTTTAAATTAGTGTCAAAAAATTGAGCATTACCATTTAAGTCAGGTGGATATACATCTGCGGTACTGCTAGAAAAATCGGCATTCGAAATCCCTGTAGCACTTACTCGAAAAGTATAGAAACGATTTCCTTGTTGAAGATTATGTGTTTGTCCAACGATCCAATAATCCGTTTGATTACAATGTGGAATTGCGGTGATTTTTTCACTTGGGAAAGATGAGGTATCATTTACATTTATTCCAATATCTAATATCTGTGCATCTGAAATTGTAAGTGAGCCATTACTCGCTACGGTAATTCTAAAAGATTCAATATAATTAAAATTAGAATTCGTAGAAGGGGAAGCTGTTGGTACTATAAAAACAAGAAATACATTTCCTGTAGCATCCGCAGGGTCAGGGATACAAATCATTTGTGCTACACTATTTGTGGTTCCACTGTTTGGAATCGTTAAATTGTAAATGGCATCATTCAAATTATAGCTGTTATGATTTTGATCATAAAGGTTTCCAATATTTCCATAAAAAAGAAGATTCCCATTTTGATCACTTTGGGTGTAACATCCTTCTAGTGCATTCATTTGAGAATTGTTAATTGGAACAGCAACTCCAGAACTAAAATCAATCGCCGCACGATTACCAAAATACCAATTCGCTTGTCCTGGTAATTCCAATTCACAAGAGCTTACTTCAAAATTAAGGGTGAAGTTTTCTTGAATTCCTTGGGCATCAGTAACAGTGAGTGTCACGGATTGTGAACCAATAGAAGTAAACGTTTTATTGGTCGTTTCTGTTGTTGCCGAACTTCCATCATCAAATGACCAAAGCCAAGAGACGGCCTCATTGTTTGGTGCTAACACAAAAGGAGCAAAGGAGATCGATTCATCAACACAGATTGGAGAGGGAATACCAAATTGTGCAGACAAGTCCGTTCCCAAACAACCTCCACTTTCATATAAACCTGCGCTTTGTAAATTATTTAGACAAACTAAATTACTTCTAGCATCTTCAATATAAGCATGCATTCGATCAATTTGTCCATCTGTAAATTTAAACTTACAAATGTCTGCGGAATAAAACATGTGATTATTGGTTACATCCGTCGTGCTAGCATTACAATTTTCATAGCTATTACAAGAATAAACGGTCGTAACGGGCTGTTGAACAGGGTCCGTATCACAAACAAAATCTCCCGTAGTGGAACATGGACTTGTGGGAGTGTTATTACAAGCAGTCATATGAAAGGTGTGGTATAATCGAAGGTAGTGTCCAATCTCATGTACCATTGTTTTTCCTTGATCAAATTCTGCGGAGAAGAGGTTGAAATTTCCTCCACCAAGATTACTCCCAAAGGCATCACTACGATTGATAACGCCATCAATAATTCCTGCTGAAGTATTTCCCATTTCTGGACCAATAGGATTGGGCGCATAGCCAAGTATAGTTCCATTAGCTGACCCCGCAATCTCATTGACTAACCAAATATTTAAATAGTTTTCAAATGGAAAAATATAGTTATCTACGGGATGTGTAATATCTAACATCGCTTGATTAGTTGCCGCTGTCATATCATTATTGCTCAATCCTGTACCAAAATATCGCATCACCCCAGGTTCATTTAAATCATTCCAAGGGGTAGTATTCCCTTGAGCATCGGGTAATGAGGTTCGTGCCAAACAAAATCGAATTCCAGTGTCTGGAATATTAATACTAGGGTTACCTGCAAAATTATCATTAAGGGCATCAATTTGTGAATTGATTTGGGCATAAGAAATATTCACTGGATCATTCGCACTAGGTGCCATGATATGCACTACAATAGGAATTACGTATTCACCCGTTCCCGATGCACTAAATCGTTGATTTGGGTTTGATCTTAGTTTTTGAATTTTACGTCGAAGTCGATCTTCTTCTTGGTCAAGAAAAATTTGTTTTTCAGGAGCAAGTTCTAATTGTTTAGTCCTATAGATTTCATCGCCACAACCAAAATTAGCATGTTGGCCAATGGATTGGGGTAGATTGATGAAGAAACTAATACATAAGAACAAAAGGAGTGATAATTGTTTCATTAGTTTGGTGTTTGGTTTAAAAAAGTGTGATTGATTTAGATTTAAGTAAGATAAATATATTTTATCAATACTTTTATATGTACTTACTTGGAAAATAGTAACCGCCTATTTTTTTTAATAAAATCTAATTTTGAAAAGCTGGATAATCATAATTGAGTATTCGTACATCAATCGGTTGGATACTAATACTCCAAAATAAATTTAGACAAATTTTGTCCTTTATCTAGGTCTAGTTTTTTTCGTAGACGATATCGAGCCACCTCCACACCTCGTAATGAAATTCCCATGAGATTAGCAATATCTTTTGTATTTAAATTGAGACGGAGAAAAGTACAGAGCTTTTGTTCATTCGGGGTAAGGTCGATAAATTTTTCTCTTAAACGATTAAGAAAATCTCCATGTACTTTATTAAAATGGTATTCAAACTGTTCCCAATCTTCTTGAAGCTTTAGCGTAATGTCTATTTTTTTTACAATTTGTTCTAAAGCGAGTTTGGTCTCCTTATTTTTTCCTTTACGTTTTACTTCTTGAAGTTTACTTTTTATGGTTTCAATAAATTCATTTTTAACCACCAAATTCATCGTAGAAGCGGCTAGCAAATTGTTGATATGTTTTATTTCGCTTTTAATTCTGGCCTCTTCTAACCTTAATAGTTCTTGCTCTTTTTTACGTTCTGTTTCAATTAACTCTTGTTGTTTTTGAGATAATTCGATTTGCTTTTCATTTTCTACTTCTTCTGCTTTTAATTTAAATTTCCGTTTTTGACGATGAGAAAAAAGAAATAAAGCCAAGATTCCTAAAAGGATATATAATAATTTTGCGAATAAACTCCGGTGAAACGGAGGGGTTACATTTAGTGTCAAAGATTGAGCGGATAAGGTTTCACCTAGATAGTTTTTTGCTTGAACCCAAAAGGTATATTCGCCTTCTTTTAGATTCGTATATTCTTTAATTGTCGAATTTGTCCAATCACTATATTCTTCATCAAATCCTTTCAAAAAATATCTAAATTGATGATGGTTTAAATCATTAAATTGAAAAGAGGCTACTTCAAATTGTAACAATTTATCTTTATGAGAAATGGTTAATTCTTCTATCGCATTTGGCTTAGGATCAAATGGTCTTCTTATTAATAAATTCTGATGTTGGGAAGCACTATAAACTTTATTGATTAAGGGTGGATTCTTTTCAAAAATTCGATTTTCCATTTCTGGTTGATATTGAATAAATCCTTCATTGGCATTAAAAAATACACGATTATTTAAGTTTATCGAAAGGTGGAGCAAATCATTGTTGAAAAAATACTGTAGTTTAAATAAAGAGGAGGGAACAAAGGCATAATTATTTGGACTAAGTTGCTTGAAAAAACCGACAAGCTGCTTTGCATACACATGAATGTTTTTTTGGTTATCTTGCATAAGTAAATACACATGTTGTTCACCAATATCTTTAGCAAAAAAATCAGCCTTTTCAATTTGATCGGTATAGGTATTGATTTTATAAATCCCTTTCCTTGTAGCTAGATATAAGGCATTATCAATTTTCGTAAGAATGATTTGCTCTTTGATTGAAGGAATATCAGATGCTTCTGAAATTTTGTTTACGGATGCTTCTTTTAAAGATTCTGATAAAACCAATTGGTATAAACCTTTGTAAAATTGACTAACCCAAATTCGTCCCTTTTGATCTTCTTCAAAGAACCGACTAGATTCATTAAATCCTTCAATAGCTTGGATACCTTGTAATTCCCGTTGTTCATTAATTTTAAATAAATATAAACCCGAATAGGTGCCTCCTATAGCATAATTCGGATTATTTTGTAATTGCTTAACATGCCAAAGGCCATCCGTTTCGGCTATACGCGTGGCATTGCCATTTTCTAGTAAGAATAAACCCGTATGATGACCCGCATAAAGCTTGTCCATAATTTTTTCCATTCCATAGGCTGGGCCTGCAGTACCTTGAAGAAATACACATTGTGTTTTACCTTTTTCTAAAAAATAAATACCATTGGAAGTTGTATAATAGGTATGTCCATCAAACTCATATGCTTCATATCCATTTCCTTGCAAATTGATTTCTTGGTTAATGAACCGCATAGGTGAGTTAATGTCTACAAGTGCCATTCCATTTTGAAGTCCAAGCCATAAATTTCCAGAATAATCTTGAAAACTACGAAGACATACATTCGTCTGTAAGCCTTCTGAGGTAGAAATATTTTCTATGGTTTGTTTTTGTAAATCATATAGATATAATCCTGCTGTTTGTGTAGAAATGGCTATCCGAGTATCTGAAAGTTGAAGTACATGATTGATATACTTCCCGTTTAAAATCTTAGCTAAATCTTGATATTTTGAAACGGCTCCAAAGGAAGTAGACATGACTACTTTACCCGAATTATAGATGAGTAAATAACCCTCTTGTTGAGGAATTATCCCTACAATTATTTGATCTTTTAGATTTTGTGAAGAATGGGGAATAAGACTTGTCCCTTTTATCTCAAAAAGTTCGCCTTGTTGACTTTGAGTAAAAATTTTGCCTTCTAAATGGAAGGAACGATTAAATCCTTGAGGATGCTCAATCACAAAGATTTCTTCTCCATCATAAACGAAAATTCGTTGAAATGTACAAAAATAGACCTTTGCATTACTAATAAAGACATCCCAAACTTCATCAAAATCTTTTGACGCTTGTGGGATTTTTTCTAAAAAGGAAACGTAATCCCAATTGTCAGTATAATATCCAAATGCACCTTGAGATCCTACATATAAACGATTCGTTTTTTCATCAAAAGCTAATGATCTTTGTTTCTTCCCACTCTCTAATGCATGGACCTCCCATTTATCTCCATTATAAGAAAGCACACCTAAATTATTTGCCACAAAAATGGTCATGTCTCTATTCTGAGCAAAGTCAATATTCTGAATCCCCGCCTTATATTCAGCAGGTAAAAAGCTTTGAATAGGATATTTGCCCTGTGATCCAAATATAGAAAAAGGTAATATTAAAAGAATATATAGAATTCTGCCAATATACATCTTGTTGTATTTGTTTTTTAAACTGTGCAAGAATGTGAAAGTCAAATATAGTTAATTATCAGTTACTTAGGTCTTTTTATGTTGTTTTTTGTAGTAGTAATTGAAGAAGTCGTGAAATAATTGATGAAGTGTGTTTTTATAGGTAAACTTAAATTAATTCTTGATGTTTACTTATTATAGCTTTCAGATGGTCTAAAAAATAATTCGTTCAACAGGTCAAAACTTGACATAAGATGAAAAACATATTTATTAAACTCATTCTTCTTCTATTTACTTCTTCCTTATTTGCCCAAAATGGCAAGGTGTCTATTGTCAATAATCAAGAAGGAATGAAATTGGTCGTTGATGGAAAAGATTTCATGATCAATGGCATGAATTGGGATTATATTCCTATTGGAAATAATTATTCCTATAGCTTATGGAAACAATCCGATGATGTCATTAAATCAGCTTTAGATTCGGAAATGTCCCTATTGAAAAATATGGGGGTAAATGCAATTCGACAATACACTGGAATTCCCGCTAGATGGATCAAATATATTTATGAAAAACATGGGATTTATACCATGCTTAATCATTCTTTTGGTCGCTACGGATTAACGATCGCAGGAAGTTGGGTGGCTAATACCGAATATTCTGATGCTAGAGTGCGGGAAATGCTTCTTACCGAAGTAAAAACGTTAGCCACTGAATATAAGGATACGCCTGGTCTTCTCTTTTATTTATTAGGAAATGAAAATAATTATGGCCTCTTCTGGGATGGAGCAGAAACAGAAGATATCCCTTTAGAAGATCGTAAATCTACTATTCGTGCTCGCCATATGTATAAACTGTTTAACGAGGCAGCAGTGGAAATGAAAAAAATAGATAATTCTCGACCAATTGCCATGTGTAACGGGGATTTACTTTTTCTAGATATTATTACAGAAGAATGTA
Organism: Saprospiraceae bacterium; assembly: GCA_020629935.1. Lineage (GTDB taxonomy): Bacteria > Bacteroidota > Bacteroidia > Chitinophagales > Saprospiraceae > JAHDCJ01. The sequence goes on from JAHDCJ010000035.1 coordinate 21,514, forward strand.
AAGATGTTGATATCCTTGGAACGAACATGTATCGCGGTGTTTCTTTTGGCGATGCTTTTCAACGGGTAAAAGATGAATTTAATAAACCTATCTTATTTACGGAATTTGGTTCCGATGGATTCAATGCGATAGAGAATGAAGAAGATCAAGAATCACAGGCTTACTATGTGCGAGGGAATTGGAAAGAAATTTATGAAAATGCTTATGGTTTAGGAAAAACAGGAAATAGTATTGGTGGTTTTACTTTTCAGTTTAGTGATGGTTGGTGGAAATTTGGACAAACCAAAGATTTAGACATCCACGATAATAACGCTTCTTGGAGTAATGGAGGATATCAAAATGATTACATTGAAGGGGAAAATAATATGAATGAGGAATGGTTTGGGATTTGTGCCAAAGGACCAACCAACCAAAGAGGATTATATCAACTATACCCAAGGGCTGCTTATTATACACTACAAGAAGTACATAAAATAAATCCTTTTTCTAGTGAAACAACTTTAGCATCTATTGATCAAAATTTCAATGATATCCAATTAATGGATGCCGTTATAAAGGCTAGGGGAGATAAAGCGGCTTTGCTCGGGGAAGAAATGAAGCGGGTCCGATTAAGTAGCCTAAGAGCAGATATCTCTACTTTTAATACGGGCGGAAACAAAATCTCTACCCCAAAAGAAGAAATTCCTGATGAATTAAATTACCCCAATAAATTGGGCTTTGACCATATGCAATCCTTTTATTTAGGGGTAGAAGCACAACCTGTAGCGGGCGTTCGTGCCAATGTTGTCGTCAACTTTTTGGGACATGTGGCTCAAAATCCAATTAATGAAATTTTTTATGAAAATAGAGGACGACCAAGAGTCGTAACGACTCCACAAGGTAATTTAGAATTAGCCTCTATCAATAGAGTTAAAGTGCATCAGGCGGATTTTAGCTGGAATAGCAAATACTTTGATTTAAAAGGCTTTTACCGAACAGGCCATTATCACTGGGGCTATGAAGGGGATTTTTTCGGCTTTTATCCAGAAGCGAATTATGGACCCAACATAGATATCTATAATGCAAATGCACCCTCTGGATTTGAAATTGAAGGGAAGAAATTTGCTAAAGGACTAAAGGTGGCTTTTGGCCCAGAACTTTGGTGGGGAGCCAACCCCGCAGTGTTACTAAAATATACACGTGAAATTAAAAAATTCCAAATTACAGGAGTTTATCATGAAGATATATCTGAACAAGCTCCAGCAGTAAGTTCGTTTGCCGTTCCTATTCCTCCAAACCGAAGAGCGGCACTCCATGTGAAAAGAGCCTTTGGTCAATTGGGTATGGAAATAGGTGGAATTTGGTCTGGACAACCTCGTATTGGTGAAACCTTTCAAATTATTGATGGGGAAGAAGGAAATTACGAAGTGTACCAAGATCAAACAGGTATGAGAGATACTTGGGGAGGAAAATTGAAATTAACTTATTCGCAAGGTCCAATTAATGCTTATGCACAAGGTGCTGCTATGGGCGTACTAGCTTCTGGAGGAGCAGATTTTACTAAAACATTTACAGGTTGGAGACTAAAAGATTCTGGTAGTGGAAATCAATTTAATTTCTTAACTGGATTTACTTATGGTTTTGATGATATCCAAATTGCACCTAATTTCTTATGGCAAAAACCAGTTATTGGTCCGGTACCTACAGGGGTTCCTGCTCCAGGCCGATCAAGAGATGTACTTAGTGATCCTTTCGCCGTAAGGCAAAATAGAGAAACCGTGGCCGGAGAATTACTAATCACCTATGATCCTACACCAGCAACTTGGATGTACGAATGGAATAATGATATTGTCGAAGATGCAAAATTTGCTTTAAGTACAGGTTTCGTTTATCGACATCAACCCACTACACAAGATGCAGCCATTGGAATCTTAGGTGATGGAAGAACAATCTTTGCTTTCCCAGGTGCACCTCCTGCCCAAGATTTATGGGAAGCGTATGCAAGAATAGTTTCCAAAGTTAATCCTGATTTAGGATTAATCGCTAATCTTTATGCAGGTAATGCTCAAGCAAATGGTAGTGATGACCGCCTCATCCACCGCTACGGAGGTGATTTGAGATTGGTGTATAAATACGTGAAAGTCGCCTCTATAGTAAAGGTGAATGATTGGGGCCCTTATGATTATCATAGAGATTTTAACCTTACGTTTCCACTACAATTGAGCTTAGATATTTCTACAAGTGTAGGCAAACCGACTTGGTTCAATATGCCTAATTCAAGAATGGGGATAAGTTATACTTGGAGATCATTAGATAAATATTCTCCTCGGTATTGTCCTACTACAAATCTTACCGTGGCGGGCGATGTCGTTTGCGATCCAGATGCCGTTGGTTTTGGCCATGGTAATGAATGGGAGTTAAAAACATATTTTCAAATAAGTATTGGTAAATAATTATTTATAAAATGGTAAAGAATAAAGTTTTTTCAACGATTATATTCCTCCTTATATTAACTGCAATAATCGGAATCGGTTGTTCTAGAGATATTGAGGATTTAGAACCTGCTACCTTTCCAACAACTGCAGAAATTTTTATTGATGCCTTTAGCGGTGGCCTTAATTATGCCGCATTTAGTGGCTCAAAAGTTACAGCCTTTGATGTCGATTCCGACGTAAAATATAAAGGAACAACCTCCATGCGATTCGAAGTTCCTGATCTTAATGATCCTGAAGGAGGATATGCAGGGGGAGTGTTTTTTACTTCTACAGGCCGAAATTTAACAGGGTATAATGCCCTTACTTTTTGGGCTAAGGCTTCTCAACCTGCAACCATAGGTGTTATAGGTTTTGGAAATGACCTCGGAGAATTAAAATATGAAGCTTCAATAAATGATCTTGAAGTCAATACCAATTGGAAAAAATATATAATCCCCATTCCTGATCCATCTAAATTAGTGGAAGAAAGAGGGATGTTATATTATTCGGAAGGCCCTGAAAATGACTTAGGTTATACCTTTTGGCTTGATGAAGTGAAATTTGAAAAGATCGGTACTATTGCGCATCCTAAACCTGCCATCTTAGAAACACAAGATCAAGTAATCTTATCTGAAACTGGACAACAACTCCCTATAGGTGGAACTTTTCAAACAATTAATTTACCTACTGGAATTGACCAAAGGGTAGAAGTGGCTCCTGCTTATTTTGATTATACTTCTTCAAATCTATCTGTTGCTACCGTAAATGAATGGGGCGTCATTTCTGTCATTGATGCGGGTACTGCGGTTATTACTGCCACCTTAGATGGTGTTGAGGCAGAAGGTTCTTTAACCGTGCAATCTTCTGGAGATCCCATTTTACCTTTAACCGCGGCTCCCATGCCTACGGTAAATCAAGATAGTGTGATCTCTTTATTTAGTAATGTCTATAATAATGTAACGGTCGATACTTGGAATACAAGATGGGAATTTTCTACCGCAGAAGATTCCGATTTACAAATAAATGGAGATGATGTAAAACGCTATCAACAGCTCAATTTTGTAGGAATTGAATTCTCTTCACAAACCATTGATGCTAGTGAAATGACTCATTTTCATATTGATTTGTGGACACCCAATGCTACAGATCTACCCGCATCATTTAAAGTCTTATTAATCGACTTTGGGGCGGATGGTACTTTTGATGGAGGAGATGATTCTTCGCATGAATTAAGTTTTACAAAACCAACCTTAGAAACGGAATCTTGGATAAGTTTAGATATTCCAATCTCCAATTTTACAGGTTTGACTAGTCGGGCAAATTTAGCTCAATTGGTACTTTCTGGAGATCTTCCAACAGTATTTATTGATAATGTATATTTCTATAATGCAGGCAGTGGACCTATAGCTACAGAGCCTTTAGTAGATGCGCCTAATCCGACACTTAATCCAAGCGATGTGATTTCTATTTATAGTGATTTTTATCCGAACTTTTCTGGAACGGATTTCAATCCAGATTGGGGACAAGCTACTACCGTTTCAGAAGTACAAATTAATGGAAACAACAATCTTCTATATTCGGGTTTAGATTATCAAGGGACTCAATTTGCCAATAACCTTGATGTAACAAGCAAAACCCATTTGCATCTCGATTACTGGACTGCGAATTCAACCGAATTGAATGTGTATTTAATTAGTCCTGGTCCAATAGAAACATCGTATGCTTTAAGTGTACCTACTTCGGGTTGGGGAAGTGTAGATATTCCTTTATCCGATTTTTCTCCTGTGGATCTTCAAAATTTAATTCAACTAAAATTTGATGGGAATGGAGATATTTATCTAGATAATATTTACTTCTTCAGCGGAGGTGGTGGAGGAACCTCACCAACTACCGCAGCACCAACACCTACCTACGCACCAGCAAATGTGATTTCTATATTTAGTGATGCTTATACCAATGTGGTAGGAACAAATTTAAATCCGGATTGGGGGCAAGCAACTGCCACTTCAGAAATGCTTGTTGCAGGGAATAATACCTTGTTTATGTCTGGATTAAATTATCAAGGCATTGAGTTGGGAAGCAACCAAGATGTGAGTGGAATGACGCATCTTCAAGTGGATGTTTGGACGGCAAATTCTTCTGGATTTAATGTGTTTATTATTAGCCCTGGTCCTGTAGAAACGCCTTATGCGATAAGTGCTCCAACCGCAGGATGGCAAACTTTTGACATTCCATTATCTAATTTCTCGCCTGTAGATTTAACAGATGTTTTTCAATTTAAATTTGAAGGCGATGGAGATATTTATTTAGACAACATCATATTCCATAATTAATATTTGTTAAATATTTTTTGATCAATCAATCCCAAAAAGGATCGCATTAAATCGTATTAAAATGAAAGAAATCAATTCAACTTTAGCAAGAAAATGGATGAGCAATAAGATCAAGCTTTTCAATTCTTTGATTGGCTTATTCTTGTTGTTAATCATAAGTGCATGTGATGATGGAAGTGTTATTAAAGAACGTAGTTGGGAATTAGTATGGGAAGATAATTTTGATGGTTTGGCAGGAGCACCTATCGATTCTTTAAAATGGACCCATGAAATTGGAACCGATTGGGGGAATCAACAATTAGAATATGATACTGACCGAACGGATAATGTATCACTTGATGGTGAAGGAAATCTTGCGATTACCGCTAGAAGAGAAAGTTATGCAGGATCAGGTTTTACTTCTGGAAGAATTACCACAAGTGGTTTGTTTGATCAAACATATGGCCGTTTTGAAGCAAGAATAAAAATGCCTTGGGGCCCTGGAATTTGGCCTGCATTCTGGTTGCTAGGCTCTGATATAGATGTCATCGGATGGCCGCAATGTGGTGAAATTGACATCATGGAATACCGTGGTCAACAACCTAATTTTGTACATGGTTCGGTGCATGGCCCAGGATATTCTGGGGGCGCAGCAGTAAGCAAAAGCTATGCACTTGAAAACGATCGCTTTGATGTAGACTTTCATATTTATGCGGTAGAATGGGGCCCAGATTATATAGATTACTTTGTTGATGATGTACTTTATTTTCAAATCACTCCAGACGATGTGCCTGGAGAATGGGTCTATAATCATCCTTTCCATATTATTTTAAATGTAGCAGTGGGTGGTATTTATGTAGGCTTTCCTACAGATGATACGCCCTTCCCGCAGACTATGCTCGTAGATTGGGTTCGAGTGCATAAAGAAATATAATATTAAGTGAGTAATTACATGCTTAGATGTGAAATGTTTTTTGAAAAATAATTAATGATAGCAACGGGAAATATAAAAACTGTAGGCATTAGCCAAACTAAAATTGGGAATGAAATTTATTATAAAATTTCTAATAATGATTTGTTGCGTCCCTTCTTTATGAGCATTGTGAGTGACTCTAATCATTGGATGTTTATTTCGAGTAATGGCGGATTAAGCGCCGGTAGAAAGAATGCAGCCTATGCGCTTTTTCCATATTATACCGATGATAAAATCACAGAGGCTTTTGATATTACAGGAAGTAAATCCATCTTTCAAATACAAAAAAATAATTCCAACTTCGTTTGGGAACCCTTTTCCAATCGCTATGAAGGACGCTATGAAATTAGCCGAAATCTCTACAAAAATAGTTTTGGAAACAAAGTGCTTTTTGAAGAAGTAAATCACGATTTAGCCCTAACGTTTTCTTATGAATGGAATTCCAGTAATCAGTTTGGATTTGTCAAAAAATCTAGATTGATTAATCACTCAGGCGATCAAATTAAGGTCAAGGTTTTAGATGGAATTCAAAATATCTTGCCTTATGGAGTGCATAACGATTTGCAAAATGGAGCAAGTAATTTAGTAGATGCCTACAAGAAAAATGAACTGGAAAAGGAAACGGGTTTAGGGATTTATTCTTTAAGTGCAATTATCGTAGATAGAGCAGAACCTAGTGAAGCACTCAAAGCAAATATTGCTTGGTCTTTAGGATTATCACAAGCCCAATATTTAATCTCTTCTTTACAACTTGACGCATTTAGAAAGCAGTCACCCATTCAAGAAGAACAGGACATCAGAGCGGAGAAGGGGGCTTATTTTGTAGTAGATGAAATGGTGCTGTCTCCTTTGGGAGAAAAAAAATGGATGATTGTTGCCAATGTAAATCAAGATCATGCGGCCGTTGCTCAGATAATGGATTTAATCCAAAATGAAAAGGACTTACAAGGAAAAGTAAATCAAGATATTGAATTGGGCACTAAAGAGCTAATTGCTTTAAATGCATCAGCAGATGCCTTACAATTAACTTCCGATCATTTAAGAGATACACGTCATTTTTCCAATACCTTATTTAATATTATGCGAGGTGGAATTATTGACCATAATTATCAAATTGAAAAGTCAGATTTGAGTATTTATTTGGCAAAAGCCAATAGTTCTATTGTCGAAAATAAAGCCTATCAACAACTCCCAGAAATTTTTAATTTATCGACATTAAAAACAATCGCCCATCAAAGTGAGGATACCAATTTTAGACGGTTGTGTTTAGAATATTTACCGCTAAAATATAGCCGAAGACATGGTGATCCTAGTCGACCGTGGAATAAGTTTTCAATCAATACACGTAGTGAAATAGATGGTTCAAAAATATTAGATTATGAAGGAAACTGGAGAGATATTTTCCAGAATTGGGAAGCCTTAGCTTTTTCTTTTCCCGATTTTATCGAGAGCATGATTCATAAGTTTTTAAATGCAACTACTTTTGATGGATACAATCCTTATCGGGTAACTAAAAGTGGGTTTGATTGGGAAACAATAGAACCAGATGATCCTTGGTCTTACATTGGTTATTGGGGAGATCATCAAATCATTTATCTATTAAAATTTTTAGAGTTTATTGAAAATTATGCACCTGAAAAATTAGCACACTTTTTTGATAAACCATATTTCGTTTATGCTAATGTGCCTTATAAGATTAAATCTTATGAAGACATAGTAAAGAACCCTAAAGATACGGTTGTTTTTGATCATGATTTAGATCAAAAAATTCGCCTCGAAAAAGAAAAGTTTGGCGCAGATGCTGCTTTAATGAAAGATGAAAATCAATCAATCTATACCGTAAATTTTATTGAAAAAATTCTTGCTACGGTACTCGCTAAATTATCTAATTTTATTCCTGAAGGCGGAATTTGGATGAATACACAACGACCTGAATGGAATGATGCCAATAACGCACTTGTAGGAAATGGAGTGTCTATGGTTACGCTTTATTACTTAAGACGATTCTTAAATTTTCTACATAAAATAATCAAAACCTCCACACTTGAACGAGTCGAAGTATCTAATGAGCTGATTGTTTTTTACCGAAAAATTATTAAAACATTTGAAAAACATGAATCGCTTTTAAATGGAAAAATAAACGACGAAAATCGGAAACAAATTTTAGATGAATTAGGTCAAGCAGGAAGTGATTATCGGCAACATATTTACAAGCAAAATTTTTGGGGCGAAAAAAGATCAATCTCTATTTCGGGTTTAATTCATTTCGTAGAACTAAGTCTGAAATTTATTGATCATTCGATTCGTGCAAACAAAAGAACAGACAACCTTTATCATGCTTATAATTTAATGACCTCAACCAAAGAGGGCGTAAAGATTAGTTATTTAAGTGAAATGCTGGAAGGTCAAGTAGCCGTGTTAAGTGCGGGCTGTTTGTCGTCTACAGAAGTGCTCACGCTTTTAAATAGCTTAAGAAAAAGTAAACTGTATAGAGCAGATCAACACAGTTACATCCTTTATCCAAATAAAAAATTATCTCGTTTTACAAATAAAAATACCATAGCTAAACAAGCAATAGAGCAATCGAAATTGCTTAGTCAACTTGTAGCCAATGGGAATACCGAAGTCATCATTAAAGATATCAAAGGTGATTGTCATTTTAATGGAAATTTTAAAAATGCCGACGACTTAGAAAAGGCTTTGAATGGATTAGATGAAGCACAATATTCCAGCCTTTTAGCAATGGAGAGACAACAGGTGTTGGATGTCTTTGAAAACATATTTGATCATAAATCTTTTACTGGAAGATCAGGTACTTTCTTTGGGTATGAAGGTTTAGGATCTATTTATTGGCATATGGTTTCTAAACTTCAATTGGCGGTTCAAGCTTGTTGTTTGGAAGCAATTAACAATAAGGAAGATGAAAATATAGTAGATCAGTTGATTGATCATTATTATGAAATTAATAAAGGAATTGGTGTACATAAATCACCAACAATTTACGGAGCTTTTCCTACAGATCCCTATTCACATACGCCCGCAGGAAAGGGAGCACAGCAACCCGGGATGACGGGTCAAGTAAAGGAAGATGTCATTTGTCGATTTGGAGAATTGGGCGTGTTTATCCAAAATGGAAAATTGCACTTTAATCCTTGTTTATTGCGAAGAAGCGAATTCCTTCAAGAAAATAAAACGTTTAAATATTTAAATGTGCATTCTGAAAACCAAGAATTATCCTTGGAGCAGAATAGTCTTTGCTTTACATATTGCCAAATACCTGTGGTGTATACGATTTTAGATAGTAATAGCATTCGAGTTAAATTTAAAGATGGTCATATACAAACTTTTGATTCATTAACCATAGATCAAAATATAAGTAAAGAAGTATTCGAAAGAACAGGTAACATTGTTCAAATTATTGTTGGTATAAACGAAAAAGAACTTAGATGAAATACTTAAACACATGGATTGTGCTATGGGTAATTCTATTTAGTTTTTCTTGTAATCACCATCCAAAAGATACGGAAGAACAACTTGCAGAAACAGACAAAAAAGTAACTGCTCAAACGATTTTAGGTAATCCCGATTATCCTGCAATTTGTTTTGGAGGATATCGAAAAAATACTAGAGATATTCAACCTACTGTAGAAGAATTAAAAGAAGACATGAAGATTCTTTCTGCTATGGGTATAAAAGTTATTCGTACCTATCATACCAAATTGAAACATGCCTCCACCGTGTTGAAAGCCATTCGAGAGATTAAAAAGGATAATCCCAAATTTGAAATGTATGTGATGGTGGGGGCATGGATCAATTGTGAAAATGCTTGGACAGATCAACCGAATCATGAAGGAGAAGATGAAGCAGAAAATGAAGCAGAAATTCAGCGTGCGGTTCAAATGGCTAATGATTATCCAGACATCGTAAAAATTATTGCAGTGGGGAATGAAGCTATGGTAAAATGGGCAGCAAGTTATTATGTACAACCTAAGGTGATTTTAAAATGGGTCAAGCATCTTCAGGACTTAAAACGCAACCAAAAATTGCCAAGTGATCTTTGGATTACAAGTTCTGATAATTTTGCTTCTTGGGGTGGGGGAGATGAGGAATATCACACCGAAGATTTAAATCAATTGATTAAAGCAGTTGATTATGTTTCGGTCCATACCTACCCAATGCATGATACCCATTACAATCCGAAATTTTGGGGTAATCTAGAAAGTGAAGCACATTTGTCGAATGTAGAAAAGATTGGTTTGGCAATGCAAAGAGCTAAAGATTATGCAATAGGACAATACCAAAGCACCGCTAAGTATATCAAACAAATAGATAGTGAAAAACCTATACATATTGGAGAAACAGGATGGGCATCCGCTTCTAATGGATTTTATGGTGCAGATGGCTCAAAGGCTACCGATGAATACAAAGAAGGAATTTATTTCCAAAGCATGCGCGCATGGAGTGAGAAAGAAGGCGTGAGTTGTTTTTACTTTGAAGCTTTTGATGAACCTTGGAAAGATGCTAAAAATCCAGGAGGCTCAGAAAATCATTTTGGAATTTTTGATGTCAATGGACAAGCTAAATATGCAGTTTGGGAATATGTAGATCAAGGCCTGTTTAAAGGTTTGTCAAGAGGAGGAAATAAGATTGAGAAAACCTTTGGTGGAGATAAAGAAGCATTGCTAAAAGCGGCTTTTATTCCTCCAGTGAAAAAAGAATTATTATCTGTAAAGGAAATTAAATAATAGACTATTTCTACGAAAGAAAAGGATGACGATAACAAAAAAATATTGCTTTATTTTATTAATGATTTTTATGTCTTTCATTGGCCATGCTACAAATGAACTGGAGGTAATTGTTTATGAAACTTCTGCGGAAGGAAATAAAATGCAACGCCTTAGTGTATTTCCTAAAGGAGAAAAAGAGGTAAAAATTAAGTTGTTGCCAAAGAAAAAATTTCAAACCATTACCGGTTTTGGAGGATCTTTTACTGAGGCATCTGCTCATCTTTTAAATCAAATCAGTAAAGCAAATCGAACGAAAATTTTAAACGCATATTTTGGGGAAGAAGGAGCAAATTATTCCTTGACACGAACCCACATGAATTCCTGTGATTTTTCGTTAGGTCATTATTCTTATGCACCAGTCGAAGGCGATAAAGAACTAAACCATTTCTCTATCGAAGAAGATCAAGAGGATTTAATTCCGATGATAAAAGAGGCAATGGCCATTTCAAAAGAAGGATTTAAAATCATCGCTTCTCCTTGGACGGCACCGCCTTGGATGAAAACAAACAAAGATTGGCGAGGAGGAAAATTAATGCAAAAGTATTATAAAACTTGGGCCTTGTTTTTTTCAAAATATATTGAAGCGTACCAAAAAGAAGGAATCAAGATTTGGGGAATTACTGTGGAAAATGAACCGCTCGGTAATGATAATAATTGGGAAAGTATGCATTTTTCCGCAGAAGAAATGACGGGCTTTGTAACCCATTATTTAGGACCACAATTAAGAGCAGATCACAAGGATGTGAAAATTTTGGGCTATGATCAAAACCGAGGAGATGAATTGGTCCATTGGATGAAAGTCATGTACAAAGACAAATCATCCGCTCAATATTTTGATGGTACAGCGGTTCATTGGTATGCAAGTACCTTTGAGTGGTTTCCTAAGTCTTTGCAATTTGCTCATAAATCAGCTCCCAATAAATACCTCATACAGACCGAAGCTTGTGTAGATTCAGAGGTACCGAAATGGAAAGATGATCAATGGTATTGGACGAAAGAAGCCACAGACTGGGGTTGGGATTGGGCACCTGCGGAAGATAAATATTTACACCCGAAATATGTACCTGTTTATCGCTACGCACGTGATATCATTGGCTGTCTTAATAATTGGGTAGACGGATGGATTGATTGGAATATGGTATTGAATAAACAAGGCGGACCCAATTGGTTTAAAAACTGGTGTGTGGCTCCTGTGCTGGTAGATGAAAAAAATGATGAAGTTTATTTTACACCTATTTATTATGTACTTGCTCATTTTAGCAAGTACATACGACCTGGTGCGGTACGGATAGGATTTAAAAATTCGGATGATTCATTGATGGTTACTGCGGCTCAAAATCCAGATGGAACCATTGCATTAATCATTTTTAATCCATCCACTCAAGCCAATAATATTTCCGTGGCTTTAGGGAGAAAAGAGGTTTCTATTGCAATTGCAGCTCAGGCATTACAAACGGTAATTATTCCAGAACAAAACTAAATTTTTAAAACGCTCAAGAATTATGATGCAAGAAAAAATGACTTCAAGAGGGAAGATTCCATTGGGCCAAAAATTGGCATTTGGTTCTGGGCATTTGGTCAATAATTTATTGCCTGGAGCACTTGGCGTTTTTATGTTCTTCCTAGTAACGGCCTTTGGAATGGATCCCTTTTTGGCAGGATTACTTGGTGGACTTCCTAGAATATTTGACGCGATCACTGACCCGATCATGGGATATATTTCAGACAATACGAAGTCAAGATGGGGACGTCGAAGACCTTATATTTTTGTAGGAGCCATTTTATGTGGGGTATTGTTTACGCTATTGTGGCAGTTGAATCCAGACAATTCACAAACCTATAATTTTTGGTATTTTCTATTAATGTCTTTAGTCTATATTACGGCGAATACCATGTTCTCTACTCCATTGATGGCTATCGGTTATGAAATGACTTCCGATTATAATGAACGTACTCGGTTGATGGCTTTTTCTCAATTTATGGGACAGTTTGCTTGGATGCTTGTACCTTGGTTTTGGGTTTTAATTGCAAACCCAGATCTTTTTAAAACACAGGCTATTGGCGTGCAGCAATTATCTTATGCGGTAGGTGCGATAACCATTTTCTTTGGTATACTTCCTGCCATTTTTTGTAAAGGGATTGATGTAGACAAAATAGAAAACACTCAAGAAATTTCCTTTAAAACCATTTTTTCGAATTTGAAAGATTTAATACGGTCTATTGTAGAGGTTGCTAAGAATAAGCCCTTTATGCAATTATGTGGGGCTACCTTTTTAATCTTCAATGGATTTCAATTGGTGGCTCAGTTCAGTTTCTTCATCATTGTCTTTTACATGTTTAATGGAGATTATGGAGCTGCGGGGACTTGGCCCGCTTGGTTTGGTACAGTGAGTGCACTTTTTACTGCCTTTTTAATCATTCCTATTATTACTTTGATGGCTAATAAATGGGGGAAAAGAAGAGCTTTTATAGTGTCTACGTTAATCTCTATTATCGGTTATATTCTTAAGTGGTGGGGCTTTGATCCAGGAAATCCTTGGATGATTTTTATGCCTATTCCTTTTATGGCTTTTGGCCTTGGTGGTTTATTTACTTTAATGATGAGTATGACTGCTGATGTTTGTGATTTAGATGAATTAAATAATGGAATGCCTAGAAAAGAAGGCACCTTTGGTGCAATATATTGGTGGATGGTAAAACTAGGTCAAGGACTTGCCTTAATATTAAGCGGGCTTGTTTTAAAATTAGTTGGATTTGATCAAGATCTTGCACAACAAGCTATGGAAACGATGACAAAATTGCGAATAGCGGATATTATCATTCCTGCGGCTACAGCTGCATTGGCAATTATCGTAATGTGGAATTATGACCTTAGTGAAGATAAAGCAAGAGATATAAAAAATCAATTGGTGGCACGTAGAGGAGAATTATAAACTTTATGTATCAATTGATGTTTAAAACATAGAAAAGCTATGTACATTTTTTTACAAAATATTTAGGCCTAATGTAGACTCGTTTCTAATAAAAAAAAATGGAAAATTAGTAAACAGGGCTGATTTTAATAGTTGTCCAATCGGTGATTTTTTAATGAACCGGTTTTCATCCTTATTTAAATACTTAATCTTAAAATTATTCAAAATGAGAAATTTCACTTTCCTACTTTTTATGTTCCTATCTGTTTTAGGGTATGGACAAATGCAAGTGGACCTGCCCATTACCTTCGAGGATGGTGCTACGGTCAATTATGACTTGGTCGATTTTGGTGGTAACGCTTCCATGATTGTGGCTGATCCAACGGATGGAACCAATATGGTGGGCCAAGCAGATAAAAGTGCTACCGCACAACTCTGGGCTGGAACTACCAATGGTAATTCGGGCTTAGCTAATCCTATTCCGTTTAATGCGGCAAATACAAAAATGTCTGTGCGCGTTTGGTCTCCAGATGCTAACACCCCTATTCGATTAAAAGTAGAAGATGCGTCAAATCCTGCCATTAGTGTAGAAACAGAAGTGAATACCACAGGGGGAGGTGCATGGGAAACCTTAGAGTTTGATTTTAGTATGGAAGTGGCAGGAACTGCGGCCATAGATTTTACTAATACTTATAATAAAGTGTCTATCTTTTTCAACTTCGGAACGGATGGAGCTACCGCTGGCGCAAAAACCTATTACTGGGATGATATTCAATTTATAACTGTTGGACTTGCTCAAGTCGATTTACCGATTACCTTTGATGATGCAGCTACTGTGGATTATAATTTAGTAGATTTTGGAGGTAATACTTCTATGATTGTGGTAGACCCTACAGATGGAACCAATATGGTGGGGCAAGCAGACAAAAGTGCTACAGCTCAATTATGGGCAGGAACAACTAACGGAGATTCGGGTTTAGCCAATGCGATTCCTTTCGCCGCTGGAGCTACCAAAATGTCAGTACGCGTTTGGTCTCCAGATGCCAATACGCCTATTCGATTAAAAGTAGAAGATGTAACCAACCCAACCATTAGTGTAGAAACAGAAGTGAATACGACAGTGGGAGGTGCATGGGAAACTCTAGAGTTTGATTTTAGTATGGAAGCTCCTGGAACAGCAGCAATCAACCTCGCAAATACGTATGATAAATTGTCGATCTTTTTCAACTTCGGAACGGATGGAGCTACGGCGGGTGCAAAAACCTATTACTGGGATGATGTACAATTTGTAATGCCTGTGCTTTCACAAGTTGACTTACCGATTACGTTTGAAGATCAAGCTACGGTAGATTATGATTTAGTAGATTTTGGAGGTAATGCTTCGATGATTGTGGTTGATCCAACGGATGGAACCAATATGGTAGGACAAGCAGACAAAAGTGCTACGGCTCAACTCTGGGCTGGTACAACAATGGGCAATGCTGGTTTAGCTAATCCTATTCCATTTAATGCATTAAATACCAAAATGTCGGTACGTGTTTGGTCTCCTGATGCCAATACGCCTATTCGATTAAAAGTAGAAGATGCATCTGATCCTACGATTAGTGTAGAAACAGAAGTGAATACCACAGGGGGAGGTGCATGGGAAACCTTAGAGTTTGACTTTAGTATGGAAGTGGCAGGAACTGCGGCCATAGATTTTACTAATACTTACAATAAAGTGTCGATCTTTTTCAACTTCGGAACAGATGGCGCGACCGCTGGCGCAAAAACATATTACTGGGATGACGTACAATTTGTTCCTGTAGGTCTTGCACAAGTAGATTTACCGATTACGTTTGAAGATCAAGCTACCGTAGATTATGATTTAGTAGATTTTGGAGGTAATGCTTCCATGATCGTGGTTGATCCAACGGATGGAACCAACATGGTAGGACAAGCAGATAAAAGTGCTACAGCGCAACTTTGGGCAGGAACTACAATGGGCAATGCAGGTTTAGCCAATCCAATTCCGTTTAATGCGGCAAATACTAAAATGTCGGTTCGTGTTTGGTCTCCAGATGCCAATACACCTATTCGATTAAAAGTGGAAGACGCCTCGAACCCATCCATTAGTGTAGAAACAGAAGTGAATACGACAGTGGGAGGTGCATGGGAAACCTTAGAGTTTGACTTTAGTATGGAAGTGGCAGGAACTGCGGCCATAGATTTTACTAATACTTACAATAAAGTGTCGATCTTTTTCAACTTCGGAACAGATGGCGCGACCGCTGGCGCAAAAACATATTACTGGGATGACGTACAATTTGTTCCTGTAGGTCTTGCACAAGTAGATTTACCGATTACGTTTGAAGATCAAGCTACCGTAGATTATGATTTAGTAGATTTTGGAGGTAATGCTTCCATGATCGTGGTTGATCCAACGGATGGAACCAATATGGTAGGACAAGCAGATAAAAGTGCTACGGCTCAGCTTTGGGCAGGAACAACCAATGGTGATTCTGGTTTGGCGAATGCCATTCCATTTACTGCCACAGATACCAAAATGTCGGTACGTGTTTGGTCACCCGATGCCAATACTCCTATTCGATTAAAAGTAGAAGATGCATCTGATCCTACGATTAGTGTAGAAACAGAAGTGAATACCACAATGCCTGGCGCATGGGAAACCTTAGAGTTTGACTTTAGTATGGAAGTAGCAGGAACTGCCGCTTTGGATATTAATAATACCTATAACAAAGTGTCGATCTTTTTCAACTTCGGAACAGATGGAGCAACCGCTGGCGCAAAAACATACTACTGGGATGATGTACAATTTGTAGTTCCTGTACTTGATCAGGTAGACTTACCGATTACGTTTGAAGATCAAGCTACGGTAGATTATGATTTAGTAGATTTTGGAGGTAATGCTTCGATGATTGTAGTTGATCCAACCGATGGAACCAACATGGTAGGACAAGCAGACAAAGGTGGAACGGCAGAAGTTTGGGCTGGTACCACTAATGGAGGATCTGGTTTAGCGAATGCGATTCCGTTTACTACGGATGATACACAAATGTCGGTACGTGTTTGGTCGCCCGATGCCAATACACCAATCCTTTTAAAAGTAGAAGATGCCTCAAATCCATCAATTAGTGTAGAGGTTGAAGTCAATACAACCATGCCCGCTACTTGGGAAACTTTAGTATTTAACTTTAGTAATCCCGTGGCAGGTACTCCTGCATTAAACCTTGCCAATACCTATGATAAAGTGTCGATCTTTTTCAACTTCGGAACAGACGGAGCAACTGCCGGCGCAAAAACATACTACTGGGATGATGTGAAATTTATTGGTGGTGGTGGAAGTAATTTAGATCAAGTAGATTTACCAATTACTTTTGAAGATGAAGCTACGATTGATTATAATTTAGTTGATTTTGGTGGTAATGTATCTATGATTGTGGTTGATCCAACAGATGGAACCAACATGGTAGGACAAGTAGAAAAAACAAATACTGCGGAAACTTGGGCAGGAACAACCAACGGAGATTCTGGCCTTGCGAATCCAATTCCATTTACTGCAACAGAAACAAAAATGACGGTACGGGTTTGGTCTCCAGATGCCAATACGCCTATCCGATTGAAAGTAGAAGATGTAACTGATCCTACGATTAGTGTAGAAACAGAAGTGAATACCACAGTGGCAGAAGCATGGGAAACCTTAGAGTTTGACTTTAGTATGGAAGCACCAGGAACTGCGGCAATTGACGTAACGAATACCTACGATAAAGTTTCTATCTTCTTTAACTTTGGAACGGACGGAGCAACTGCAGGTTCAAAAACATACTATTGGGATGATATTCAATTTGGAGAATTGGTTAATGTAAATAATATCCCAGCGGTAGAAGGAGGAGTAATTATTTCCCCTAATCCTGCACGCGATTTTTGTAATATTGAATTTCTAAATGTACTTACTGATCCTGCACAATTATCTATTTTTGATGCAAATGGTCGATTGATTAGACAAGGAAATATTGCGCAGCAAAACACACAATTAAATATTAGTGATCTAAGCAAAGGCGTCTATTTTATTCAAATTTTAGATGGAGTCAATAGCTATTTCCAAAAATTAAT
The DNA here is from genome assembly GCA_020629935.1 of Saprospiraceae bacterium. GTDB lineage: Bacteria > Bacteroidota > Bacteroidia > Chitinophagales > Saprospiraceae > JAHDCJ01. The sequence goes on from JAHDCJ010000035.1 coordinate 39,064, forward strand.
TATAGTTCAGTAATCCCCGAAAACTACTTCGGTAGTTTTTAATTTTGATCTGAAAAGAAGGCTCTGTTCATAATCTTTTGAATGGAGCCTTTTTATTAAGATCAATACGTATTGCTTTTGAATAAAAAAATAATTATCATTTAGCCATGAAGAAAAATTTATTTACACTCATTCTAGTTTTACTTTCTGTAGCTTGTCTTTATTCCCAAAATATCTATGAAGATGATTTTGAAGGAAACGGAAATATTAGTACATGGTTTGGAGATAATTGTACAATGGACATTAATTTTGATAATCCATTTTCAGAAGGCATTAATACCTCAAACAAAGTGCTAAGGTATCATGATGTGGGTGGGCAATATGCCAATGTACGTTTTGATGCATCTAATAATTTTGATCTCATGGAACAAGCCGTTTTTAGCTTGAAAGTTTATGTGCCTTCCAATGGTCTTACAGGCAATCAGCCCAATCAAATTTCTTTAAAATTGCAAGATGGAAGTATGCCTATGCCTTGGGCTACCCAAAGTGAAATTATTAAACCTATTGTTTTAAATCAATGGCAAACCATTGAATTTGACTTTCAAAATGATAATTATATTAACTTAGATGTCAACTCTCCGCCACCAAGTACGCGCACAGATTTTAGCCGTGTCGTAATTCAACTCAATGGCGAAAATAATAATGACCAAGTATTGGCTTATCTCGATGATTTTAGTAATAATGCTTCTCCTATGAATCCACCAATTTATGATAATTTAGTTTGGGCTGATGAATTCGAAACTGCTGGCCCAATCAATCCAATGAACTGGTATCCTCAAACTGAATTTCCTGTGGGGAATAGTTGGTTTAATGGTGAAATTCAACATTATACCGATCGTATCGACAACGCTTATGTAGACAATGGAACACTTAAGATCGTAGCGAAGAAAGAAAACTTTACAGATCAAGGACAAACCAAAGCCTACACTTCTGCTCGATTAAATTCAAAATTTGCCTTCAAATATGGGCGTGTGGAGATTCGAGCAAAGCTTCCTTCAGGGATTGGCACTTGGCCTGCAATTTGGACTTTAGGAAAAAATATCAATGAAAATGGGGCTTATTGGCAAACGCAGGGTTTTGGTACTACGGGGTGGCCCGCTTGCGGTGAAATAGATATTATGGAGCATTGGGGAACCAACCAAAACTATGTGCAGAGTGCCACACATACGCCTTCTAGTTTTGGCAATACCATGAATCTTGGTGGACAATTGATATCCACTGCGTCGATTTCTTTTCATACCTATGTACTTGAATGGTATCCAGATAAACTTATTTTTAGTGTAGATGGTAATGTGCATTTTGTCTATCAACCTGAAATTTTTGACGCGAATACTTGGCCTTTTAATCAGGAACAATACCTATTACTTAATGTTGCTATTTTGCCTAGCATACTTCCTTCTTTTACCAGTAGTGCTATGGAAATAGATTATGTAAGAGTCTATCAAGAAAGTCCGCTTTCTAATGTTCAATTGGATGAAAATAAAACGGATGTTTTACTCTATCCTAATCCTTTTTTCGAAAAAATAACCATACAATTAAAGGAAGTAAAAGCGCAAGATTTGCCTATTCATATTTATTCCATAGATGGAAAATGGCTTCGAACAATCCCTGCAAAAATAAGAAATGAAGAACTTGAAATTAATAATTTACAAACGCTAGAAAGTGGAGTGTATTTGATTAAATTTCAATTGGGAAATCAATCTTATGTCCGTAAAGTAATTAAAGCTTTTCGATAAAATCCGATGTATACTTTTAGCTAAGGTAGTTTTGGATAGGATAACGAATACAATACCTTAAATATATGAGTGTATTTTTTATATAAAATTTAATACCTTTATTGAAATGAATGCTGGTAAGTCAAATTTATGAATGGACTTAAACCCAATAATCATTCAATAATATAGGCATGACGAGGATATTGAATTTTTTTGAAATAGAAGAATATGAACTTCTAGTATTTAGGATTTGGACCATATTAATGGCCGTTTTCATACCTGTTTATGGCTTATTCTTAATCTATTTTGTAGACGATGCCATTGAATATATGTCGCATCGTTGGATGTTTTCCGCCTTTTGGTTGTTCTTTTTAATTACCTCATTTTTTCATGAAGGCATGAAGAAATATTTGGCTTTGCCCTGTTTTATCGGCAACTTTATCGTCATTGCTTGGATTATTTGGATTGTCAATGAAAACTCCTTTTCCCCTGATTATAGTACCGGCTTGTTTTTGACATTGAGTGGAATTGCGATTATTAATCGTACCTATATCGAAATGCTGAGCTTTTATATATTTAGTTTCTTATTGCTGTTTTATGCATTTTATTTTTATCCAGAAGCACAGATTAGTAAAGCGGTATTTCTATTGAGCATTTTTATTTTATTTATTGTACATATTGTCGTCATGCGAAAACGAGACTATATCAATAATAGCCTCAAAATACTTAACGAAAAGCTAACTACGAAAAATAGAAGGTTGAAACAATTAGTCTTTGTCTCTTCTCATGATTTAAAAAGTCCACTTCGAAATATTGGTTCCTTTTCTTCTATATTGGCCACCGATTTGAAGGAACAAGATTTAGACGAAAAAGAAAAGGAACTCTATCATAAATTTATACTGGATGGGGTCGTAAAGATGGATACAAAATTAGATGATCTCATCGATTATTTTAAATTTGATAGTATCGACATTGAAGTGGACAATATTGATTTAAATGAAAAGATAACAAGCATTCAAGATAAAATAAAAAGGATTTATCCAGAAGAAAATATCCAATTTAAAATAGACGCTAATCTTCCTTCTACTATCAAAGGAAATGACTTTGAAATCAATGCATTATTTTTTCGCCTTTTTGATAATAGCATCAAATATAACCAATCTGAGATTAAAGAAATTGCCTTAAATTATTCGTCTACCTTAAGTGATCATTTTTTTACGCTAAAAGACAATGGCATTGGAATCGATTTAAAAAATAAAGACCGCATCTTTGATCTCTTCCAACGCTTACATCGCGACGATGAATTTTCAGGTACAGGGGTTGGACTTGCGATCTGCAAAGCCATCTTAGAAAATCATAAAGGCGAAATTTGGCTAGAAGAAGGAAACTTGGGGCAGGGGAGTGTGTTTCGATTTCGTATTCCGAAGAAGATGTAATAAATACCATTCCGAAAACCTATCTACGATAACAAATCTTACATGCCGTCCTAGATGCCATCACCTCAGATTGAAACACTGCACTCTTGCTTGAACCACATCGATTGATCCCGCTACAATTGATACGTCGATGATAGGCATAGGCGCTACTTCCATTACAAATATACACCGATTGTTGTCTTGTCTTTGTGCTAGATGAAGAGGGGTATGCTACCGAACTCGAACTACTTCTAATCGAGCTGGAACTCGAAGAAAGACTGGAATAATTGTAGGAAGAAGTAAAATAATAAAGAAGACTTATTCCAAAAAAAAGAAGGATGAATCGTTTGATAGACATAAAAAAGATGGGTTTATTTTCAAATGGCGTGTACTTTTACCGCAATATATATGAAAAATAAGAAATTGTCAAGACTCGCATACCATAGATCGAAGTGAAATATAATGGCTTAATATTTTCTTTCGTATAAAAAAATGAAGTACTTTTATAGCCTTTCCACCTCAAAAAAACGCTAAGTTTTAAACAAAAAGCAATAAACCCAATATATGATTACAGGAGAACTCAAATCTCAAGTCGATAAAATCTGGAATATTTTCTGGACTGGCGGTATTAGTAACCCGCTCACCGTCATCGAACAATTTACCTACCTGCTCTTTATCCGAAGGATGGATGATCAACAACTCAAGGAAGAAAGGAAAGCTAACTTACTGGGTAAACCTATAGAAAATGCGGTGTATACTGAAGATCAAAAATACTTGCGTTGGGGCTTTTTTAAAGATGAAGACGCAGAAGTCATGTTTGACCTCTTTACCAAAACTACAGTTGATCGACCCCTTACGGTCTTTGATCATATGAAAGAAGTAGGAGCAAAAGGCGGCGTATTTGCGCAATATATGAAAGGCGCTACCTTTATGATTCCTACGGCTAGAGTCCTAGATCAAGTGGTGCAGTTGATTCACGAAATCAAAATGGAAGACCGAGATACCAAAGGCGATTTGTACGAATATTTATTGTCGAAAATAGCAAGCGCAGGTAAAAATGGACAATTTCGTACGCCGCGTCATATCATTAAAATGATGGTAGAAATGGTAGAGCCTACCCAAGAAGAAACCATTTGCGATCCTTCTTGTGGTACCGCAGGTTTCCTAGTGGCTGCGGGCGAATACATCCATGAAAAACACCCCGATTGGTTTCATGACCAAGCCTTTAGACAGCATTTTGATACGGCAATGTTTACAGGCGTAGAGTTTGATAGCACGATGTTGCGTATTGGCGCGATGAATCTCCAACTCCACGGCATCGAAAATCCAAACCTTATTGGTAAGGATGCACTAAGCGAAAGCAATGGCGATATTCGCAATCAATTTTCCCTCATTTTAGCCAATCCACCCTTTAAAGGAAGTTTGGATTATGATAGTGTAGAGGGTTCTATTCTTAAAATGGTGAAAACCAAAAAGACGGAGTTGTTGTTTTTGGGTTTGATGTTGCGTATGCTCAAAACAGGAGGAAGAGCCGCCGTCATTATACCCGATGGAGTCCTCTTTGGTAGTAGCAAAGCCCACAAACAAATACGAGAAGAAATCATTGCCAATCATAAATTAGAAGCCGTGATCTCTATGCCTAGCGGGGTCTTTAAACCCTATGCGGGAGTGAGTACGGCAGTGGTCTTTTTTACCAAAACAGGCACAGGAGGTACCGACCATGTTTGGTATTATGATATGCAAGCCGATGGCTACAGCCTAGATGATAAACGTACCGAAACCAAGGAAAATGACATCCCCGATATCCTTGCTCGTTTTAATGATTTAGACAAAGAAAAAAATAGAAAACGAACCGAACAAAGCTTCCTCGTGCCTTTCGAAGAAATCAAAGCCAATGATTGGGATCTCTCTATCAATCGATATAAAGAAATTGTCTATGAGGAAATTGAATATGCCAAGCCACAAGAGATTATCAAAGATATTGAAGCACTAGATAAGGAAAGAAATGAAGCATTAATGGTTTTAAAAGAGATGTTGGGATGAAGATAGTGGAATTAGGAAAATCTGTTGAGATTATAACAAAGGGAACTACACCAACAACAATTGGTAGTAAGTTTGTATCAACAGGAATTAAGTTTTTACGTGCTCAAAATGTAATTGGGGGGAAGCTTTTACTAGATGATCAGATTCTTTTTATAGAGAAAGAAACACATGATAACAAATTAAAACGTTCAAGAATTAAATCTGGAGATGTTCTTTTAACGATTGCAGGAACAATTGGGAGAACGGCAATTGTAAATGTCGATGAGCCGTTGAATTGTAATCAAGCTGTTGCAATTATTAGATTGGGAAAATCAGACATTTATCCTAAATATCTATGTCATTTCATTTCAAGCAGAAATGCACAAAATCAATTTATAAAAGGAAAAGTAACTGCAACTATTTCTAATTTGAGTTTACAACAAATAAAAAAACTCAAAATCCCCCTTCCCCCCCTCCCCCAACAAAAAAAAAAAAAAAGC
>JAHDCJ010000036.1 GCA_020629935.1 Saprospiraceae bacterium
TCGTATAATCAAACACCTCTTCTCGATAATTATCTTCTGCAATTAGCCGTTTATATTCATCCTTATAATTATTTAAAGAATGCATGGCAATGGTCTTTAAATAAGCATTTTCACCAATAGGATAAAAATGGGAAACTCCATTAACGAGTACTTTTTGTTTTTCAATAAACGTAACATTATCATCAAAATACACCCATTTGGTACTGTCTGCTTCTGCTTCACGACTCCCAGAATTTTCGCCCGCAATACCAAATATACCAAAGGTTCCTGCTTTTTTTGTTGGGATGTTTATCTTATAATTCGCATCTTGATATTTAGGTAATACATCGCCTAAAGGATTATAAAATGTACTCAATAAAGCAAAAGTGGAGTATCTATAATTGAATAGATAAGAGGCTTTACTCTTTTTTGAAAAAGGGCCTTCTGTCGCAGCTTCAATGCCCAATAAACCAAATTTAAATGTATGTTCTCTTTGGCTATCATTTCCTTTTCTTAACTTAATATCAAACACTCCCGAAGAAGCATTGCCAAATTCCGCAGGAAAAGCTCCAGTATAAAAATCACTAGTAGACAGCGCAGAAGAACTCAACATACTTATTCCTCCTCCAGAAGATCCTAATGATCCAAAATGATTTGGGTTAGGGATTTCAATCCCTTCAAGTCGCCATAAAATTCCTTTTGGAGAATTTCCTCGAATCGAAATTTCATTACTGATATCATCACCCGCATTGGTTACGCCACCAAAAACGGAAGCCATACGAGCAGGATCAGATACGCTCGCTGCATAACGCTGCGTTTCTTCTACACTAATCGTTCTTGAACTTAAAGTCGCCATTTCATTTAAGGCTTCATTTCCTCCATCATTAGCTGTTACCTCTACTACTCCTAATTCATAAATAGCTTCCTCCATTTTAATATTTAAATCCAATGCTTTACCTGCAGTCAATAAGATATCTTGTAAAACAATAGGCTCATAGCCAATATATGTGATCTCAAAACTATTTCGACCTACAGGAACATTTTCTATAATAAATCGGCCATCTAAATCTGTAGTAGCTCCTCTAACTTCTTCTGCATTTAATAAAGCGACACTTACACCAAACAATGGCATACTACTTTCTTGGTCTATTATTGTGCCCTTGACGGTTTGAGTGGCTATATTTTCTTGGGCATGAACAAGACATACCGAGGTCATTATTGCTAGGATAGCAATCCATAATTTACACTTCATAATTTTTTGTTTAAATCAAATAAAAAGAAAATTGGAAACGAGCTATTTATTGTATTTGATCTTAATGACATTTGAAAAATGAAAGGGTTGCACATTCGAGAAAATAAAAAGAGCAACCAATTTCTATGGTTGCTCTTGTAGCTATATTTCCTTATGCACTATCCGCGCAAACTAAGGCACTTAACTGGCTAGGCAATAAGGCATAATCTTTAAATTTCATCGAGTAATTTGCTCGTCCAGAACTTACTGTTCGTAAATGATTGATGTAACCAAACATTTCTGCTAAAGGTACTTCTGCAATAATATGTACACTTGTAGCTTCCATATCTTGAGAAATAATTAACCCTCTCCTCCTATTGATTCCTCCAATAATGGCACCCATATAATCTGAAGGGGTGCTAATATTAACCTCCACCAAAGGCTCCAATAATTGAGGTTTCATACTAGAGGCAGCTAAACGAAATGTTTCCATCGCACAACGCTCAAATGCTTTCATATTGGAATCATTACTGTGTGTATCACCATCCAATAATTCTACTTTCAAACTATGTACTGGATAGTTAGCTAAAGCTCCGCTATCTAACATGGCTTCAAATCCCTCTGCAATAGAAGGAATAAATTCTTTTGGAATACTTCCTCCTACTACCTTATTTACAAACTGTAGTCTTTTTCCATTCGCAAAAGCTTCACTAGCCAAAAAATCGGGATCTGCAGGTCCTATGATTACTTCAATTTCTGCAAATAATCCTGATCCTCCTTTTTGCTTTTTCAAGCGATGACGAAACGGAACGGTATGTGTAAAAACCTCTTGATATGCTACTTGAGGCGCACCTACATTGACCTCTATATCAAAATCAGTTTTTAACTTATCAATAATAATCTCTAAATGTAATTCTCCCATTCCATAAAGTATGGTTTGGCCAGAAGATTCGTCCAATTTTACTTTAAAACTTGGGTCTTCCATTTGCAATTTTGTCAAAGCCATTCCCAATTTATCCATTTGATCATTTTGCTTGGCTTCCACAGCCATATGAATCACAGGAGTCGGAATATGAAGGTTTTCCAATAAAATAGGCTGATCTTTCGCACAAAGGGTATCCCCTGTACGAACTGTCTTAAAGCCAATAGTTGCTGCAATATCACCCGCAGTAACCGATTGAATCTCCTTCCGCTTATTGGAATGCATTTGATACAATCGTCCTACACGTTCCTTTTTATTGGTTCGTGGATTCCACACCGTATCCCCTACTTTTAAGCTTCCAGCGTACACTCTGAAAAAATAAAGTTGGCGGTTTTGCTCATCCAAACCAATTTTAAAAGCAAGAGCTGCAAAAGGTGCTTCTTCATCTGGAAGTCGCTGTTCTAATTGCCCTTCTTCATTCGCTCCTTCAATGGCTCCTCGGTCTAAAGGAGAAGGCAAATAATTACAAATAGCATCTAATAAAGTTTGGACGCCTTTGTTTTTATATGCTGCACCTAAAAATACTGGAACAATATTTCGGTTTAAAACGGCCACACGCAAACTGTGCATTAACTGTTCAGTAGTTAAAGAAGACTCTTCATTTAAATATTGTTTAAACAAAACTTCATCTTGTAAAACTATTTGTTCTATTAAATGATTTCTCCATTTCATTACCTCTTCCTTCAAAGAATTCGGAATTTCTGTAGTCACTTCCATTTCATCTGCTTCATTCCAAGTGTATACTTTTAAATCCATCAAATCAATCAATCCTTTGAAGTCTTCTTCTGCACCAATTGGAATTTGTAGAGGAATCGCGTTGGCTCCTAATTGATTCTTCATTTGTTCTACTACATTGAAAAAATTAGCGCCAAGTTTATCCATTTTATTGACCATGGCAATGACAGGAACCTGATACCGAGCAGCTTGTTGCCACACCGTTTCCGTTTGTGCTTCTACTCCTGCTTCCGCATCAAATAAAGCCACCATACCATCTAACACACGCAAAGATCGTTCGACTTCAATCATAAAATCTACGTGTCCTGGAGTGTCAATAATATTTAAGAAATAGTTTGCATTATTTTTAGTCCACTCCGTATGTGTAGCCGCAGAACTAATCGTAATACCTTTTTCAATTTCTTGTTTTGTGGTATCCATTTGACTATTTCCTGTATGCGTTTCCCCTAAACGGTGGGATTTACCCGTGAAGTAAAGAATACGTTCTGTAAGTGTTGTTTTTCCTGCATCAATATGGGCTGCAATTCCAATATTTCTTAAAAAGCGCAATTTATCGCGTCTCATCATTTTTTATTTTAAAACAATAAACAATAGCCTCAACAAGGGGAGCCTCAATGAGAAATATCTTTGTATAAACCATCAAAATAGGCTAAATTGCCTTTCTTGTTTATACAAAAATGAATTTAATAAATCGTGTGAAAAAAGTGCAGAAGTATAGGTCTATAGCTTCCACTAAATAGCCTGCTCCTCTCTTACTTCTGCAAGAAAGAAATAAAGCGCAATGGGTGATTACCCTTTTGAAATGGTTGATAAATAGTAAATCGTCTCATAACATTAATATTCAATAGTTATTAACTCCCTAATCCAACAAAAAGTTCACGATTCCAAATTTATTTTTTAACTTTTAAAATAGACTGTCGTTTTTTATTGATAATCAATTGAGTAACATCTGGTCGCGAATAATGTCCACTAGGATCAAAATTTTGTCGTTCTTCCAGCACTTCATTAAAATCAAGGGTTTCTACAAACAATTGTTCTTTTCTGGTTTGTGGTTCTAAAAGCCATTCTCCATTGGGTCTTGCGATACAAGAACCACCATCAGCTAAAACTATAGGTGAAGCTTTTAAAATCGCATCTATATGTGGCATATTTTCTGGGAAGTCTTTGATATGCATTAAACTAGACACAGAAATAACAAAGGACCTAGATTCTTTTGCAATATATCGAGTAATGTCTTCCGTATTTCTTTTCGATCCAGGCCAAACAGCTACATGGAGATTTTCTCCTTGCGCATATAAAGCCGCTCGGGGTAATGGCATCCAATTTTCCCAACAGTTTAATCCTCCTACACTAAATGGTTTTAGGGAGTGGACAGATAATCCATTGCCATCACCAGGTGACCAAGTTAAGCGTTCCTCATAAGTAGGTCTCAACTTTCGATGGACTGATTTTATTTTTCCTTTGGTATTTATATAAACCAAACTACAATACAAGCTATGTCCACCTCTATTTTTTGCACGTTCAATAATACCAAGATAAATGGCTATGCGTTTAGACTTAGCAAGCGAACAAATTCCGTCTAAGTCTCCCTCTTCAATACAAATAGATGCTTGGATATAATGGGCATGAATTTCCTTTTGTATTTTGGATTCAAAACGTGCACCATCTGTTATGGAAAGCCAAAAAGGATAACCGGGTAATAATCCTTCACCAAAGACAATTAGTTTACATTTTTTATTTGCCGCTTCTTTGATATAAGATTTGACCTTTTTTAAGGTCTTTTTTTTATTGAGCCAAATGGGTGAAATTTGAGCTAAACCTACTTTCAATTTATTTTTATTTTTCATCAACTTAGATTCCATTAACGTATTAAAAATATTCAATCACATTTTCATAGACAAATACATGATCTCTTTTAGATCTCCAAATCCAATTTCCTTGTTCATCTAATTTATATTTATAATCTCTAGATCGAACATCATGATTAGAAAGATGAGATGTACGATTGGTCATATATCCATTTTCATCATATTCAAATGTTCGTTTTCCACCGCCCCAACTTTCTTCAATTTTATTTCCATTTTTGTCATATTTAAACTTCAGTTTCGTTTTCGCTTCATCATTTTCAAAAGCCTTTTTATTCCTATATTCTTGAATTTCGACAACCTGTCCTTTACTGTCAACTATGGACTTTGTAACAGGCTTTCTTTTAGATTTTGTAATGAAAAAATTGGATGAATATTCGTATACCACAAAATCTATAACTGCTCCTTCAAAATTAGTTGTTGATTGTTCTATCAATTGATCGTCTGCATTATATTTATATTTGACTCTGATCATTGCCTTAGAATAATCACTTGGTTTAGCAAGTTCTACTGCATTATTTCCATAGGTAACTTTTTCTATTAATCGATCTTTTTCATCATAAGTATAGACTATTTTTTCAAAATTATAATGATCCATTTTCTCCATTAAGAAACCTCGTTCGTTGAAGGTATAGATTTGACCAGTTGTGGTTTCAGGCTCATCTGCTTTTTCGAAAGATCCGAATTCTCCTTTAGTTCTATGTTGTATGGCAGTGATCGTTTTTACCTTTCCTTTAATATTTAAAGTTTCCCAATTTTGAATATGATCCTTATTAAGGTTTAGTTTTGTTCCGCAACGAATCATCAATAAGGAAAAAATGAGGATAATTAAGTAATTTGCATTTTTCATCAACTTCATGTTTTATTTAATGAATAGATCAAAGATAGTGAATCTAATTTCCAATCTAGGAATTTTGTGTTTTTTGCTTTTGTTTGTCTATGCGGCCTGTCATTATCCTGGAGGTTCACAATTTGATGCGGATTCTATTGGATTTGATTGGGTAAACAACTATTGGTGTGATCTTTTATTTAGTCCTACTTCTTATGGAAAAGAAAATCCTTCCAAGCCAATTGCCATTGCAGCCATGTCTGTGCTTTGTATAAGTATGTACTTATTCTTCTATTCTTTTTCTATCCAATTATCAAAAAACAAATGCTGGAAAAATAGTTTACAATGCTTTGGTTTCCTAGCCATGCTATTTGGCTTTTTAATTTCTACTTCCTACCATAATTTGATGATTATCTTATCGAGTAGCTGTGGAATCATTGTTCTATTGGCTATTCTTTTAGGTTTAAAAAAGCATCAATTAAAGTTTTTTTTATTTAGTGGTACATTTTGTCTTTTGTTGTTATTAGCAAACAATCTCATTTATTATACGCCTTTGAGTAAAGCCTATTTGCCATTGATTCAAAAGATCACCTTTCTTTTAGTATTGCTTTGGACTGTGGCGCTAAATGTTTATTTATTTCAATTAAATTCCAAGGTTGGTTCTAAAGATTTTAATGGCAATTGCTAGCAAAATAATTCCGAAAACTTTGCGTAAAACTTCTGTTCCACCAGAACCAATTTTGTTTTGAATCCATCCTGAGGCACGTAGTGCGATGTAGACCAAAAGCAAATTAATCGCAATTCCCACCGCAATATTTTCCACTTGAAATTCTGATCGTAAAGTAAGGATAGTGGTTAATGTTCCTGCTCCAGCAATCATTGGAAAAGCAATAGGCACAATAGAAGTCGAATTGCTTTCTTCTGCATCTTTAAAAAAAGTAGCTCCTAGCACCATTTCCATTCCCATAATAAAAATAATTATAGCTCCTGCAATGGCGAAAGATTCTACATCTACTCCTAAAAGATGAAGAATGCGTTCTCCTCCAAATAAAAAGGCGACCATTAATATTCCCGCTGTAATTGTAGCTTTCCCAGACTGTATGATTTTGCCTTGCTCTTTCATCCCGATAATCACAGGTAAATTACCGAGTATATCAATAATTGAAAATAGAATTAAGGTTACAGAAATGATTTGCTGAATATCCATACTACATTCATTTTGGAGGTGAATTGATTTATTCCCCTAAGATAATAGAAGTTTCTTAGTTATCATTTCCTGATCGAAATTAAAAATCCGCAGGCAATTTAATTGTCATCAATTCTTTGGTTCTAGGATGAGTAAATTGTATTTCTGCTGCATGTAGATGCAAACGTTTCCCTTTGTTCCCATATAAATCATCGCCCAAAATAGGCGTATTTAATCCTAATGGATGTGCTGCATGCACGCGTAATTGATGCGTTCTCCCTGTAATTGGGAAAAAATTGACCTTGGTATATTGCTCGGTTTGATTGATTTCTTTCCATCGTGTTTGAGCAGGTTTACCATGTGTATAACAAACTAATTGTCTTGGGCGATCATCTAAATCGACCCGCAAAGGCAAATCAATTTCTCCTTCGCCTTTTTCTAATTTCCCTTCGAGTAAAGCTTCATATCGTTTTTTAATCAAACGCTTTATAAATTGGTATTGAATATATTTATGAGCAGGTTTCGTTTTGGCAATAATCATTAGTCCAGAAGTAGACATATCTAAACGATGCAAGATTAGCGGCCCAGTAGCTTCAGGATATCGAATTTTCATTCGAGTATAAACCGAATCTTCTATATTCTTTCCTGGAACCGACAATAATTCTGGGGGTTTATTAATGACCACAATTTCTTCATCTTCATAAACAATCTCAATCTTTTTTCCATGTCCAAGATTTTGTAACATTGGATTTTCATCCATGACCATACCTTTTAACATATGCGCTAAGATTGGTTTACATTTTCCATTGCATGCGGGATAAAATTGTTTATGTTTTCGCACTGCAGATTTTGGAGGTTGACCCCACCAAAACTCCGCCATTGCAATTGGTTTTAAATCATGTAAAAAGGCATATTGAAGTAATTTTGGGGCTGCGCATTCACCCGCTCCTGCAGGTGGAATTTTATGGCTTGTGGGTTCAAAAAGATCGAGTAAGCTTTTCGTGTTTTTTTCTTTATTTAGAAAATGATATTGATCAAAAATTTTATTTTGTAAAGCGATAGAAAGCCCTTTTCGTTTTGCTTTTAATTCTTTAATTTCATTTAATAAAAGATCTAACTTTAGTTGTGCTTCTGCTATTTTAATTTGCCAATATTTTGTTAAATCTTTAAAATCGAAATGTGCTTTTTTGCTTTGTTCAGCCAGGTTTTCTAAAAAGACAAGTAAGTCTTTTTCATTTAAACTTTCTCTTGCGGTAGATCGTTGATTTTTTCGATTGGCTTTGGCCAATTTAATATTAATTTTTTCTTCACTAATGGCAAGATCAGCCGCTGCAATTTCTTGTTCCAGCTCCAGTTTAGCATTGGCCAATTTTGGGTCATTTTCAAGGGACTCTATAGAATGATTTAAAGTATTGATTTCAATTTCTCCTTCAATAAAAAAACTATTTTCCTTTAATAAATCAAAGACAGGAGGAACGAAGATAGGATGATCATTTTTACCCGCCAATTTACCAGAAAAAGCCGCTAAGTAACCTAGTTCACCTTTTTGATTTTGCACGACTAACACCCCAAACATTTTCCCAATAATCATTCCTTCTTTTGCAGGATCTAATCCAAAATTATGCACCCAATCTTTTTGATGCTGAATGTAATTTTGAAGTTCCTTTGCAGCCAAAATACACAATGGATGTGGATCGTAATAAAAAGGGAAGGTAAATTTTTCAGGCAAGGCATACTCCTCTATTGCTCCATCAAAAGCAATCATTCTATTTTCAATTATGGAGAGGGAAGCTCGCATATATTTTTATTAAACAATAGGCTGAAAATTTTAAAGATACTAAGCTTTATATTAATTTCGCCCATTGCCTTCTTTTTTTTTAGATTAGCTAGATAATTCGAAAGCGTTAATGAAACAATAAATAACATGGAATCAGACAATAAGGATGTTTTAGATGGAGTAATTACTGCTTATCGGGCCATCATTGAAGATCGGTATCAATATGAGAATATTAAGGAAAAATATACATTACCCGCCTCTTTTGATGCAGAAAGGATCAACCGATTTAGAAGGTATTTTTTAGAATATGTATATCCTGATCTTGAGCAAAGAGATGCATTAAATGAAGCATTTGAAAGCTTAGACAATTATATCAAAAATCCAGACAAATTGCTTCGAATTTTAATAGATTCTAGTCGCTTGATTTTCAAATTTGGACGACATTTACCAAAGATATTAAAGGCAGGAATTCAAGCATTACGCTCTTTTAGAAAAGCAAATGAATTTGAACGAAAATTAGTAAAATCTGCATTAGATAAAGCACAAACTCCTCCATTCAAAAAGGAAGATATACATAGTTTCATTCGAGGTTTATCTCGAAAGGAAATTGATCAATTTATTGAAAGTAGTGAATCCCTGTTTAGTGTATTGCACGATAGAAAACTAGTTAAGAAAATTCAAGAAATCGTGGAATATTTAATTCAGAAAATGAAGCAACGACCGAATGTCTATTCCGAAGCAGAAATAAAAGGTTTAAGCATTGGTTATGAAATGATCAAAAATGGCGATCAACTTTTCAATGAAATGAGTACTGAAGATCAACAACAAATCTTTGAATTCATTGTCATGGTTGAACGCGATACATTAGATCAAATTTTTAATTCGACCACCTAAGAAAAGTAGGAAACTCATTCAAATGAAATGCTTTTGTCTACCCTCTTCTACTTAATTATTTTTTGGGTATAAAATTCATTATTTCGCGCTATTTTCAAATAATAAACACCAGCAGCTAAATTTTCTGTATTCAACTGCACCTGATTTTCTCCTCTTGAAAGTTCAAGGTATTTTGACATTATTTCTTGGCCATGCACATTAAAAAACTGGATAGAAACGGACTCCCGATTGTTTAATAGAAATTCAATATTTAATATCTTACGAATAGGATTCGGCGCAATTTGATAGGAAAATCCCTTACTCAACCAATCTACTGTTAAGACCTCACTGTACATTAAACTTCCATCAATATCTAACATTTTTAATCGATAATAATTAACTCCTTCTTTGGGTTGTCTGTCTAAAAAAGAATAATAACTTTCTCCAAATTCATTAAGCGAAAGTACTGATCCAATGTCTTCAAAAAAGAGTCCATCCTTTGAACGTTCAATGATGTATTTATCAAAATTATCTTCATTGGCCGCTAACCATTTAAGCAAAATACCTGTTTGTTTTTTTTCTAAATTAAAATGAATCAACTCTACTGGAAGTTGATTTTCCATGGTACCACCTAGCCCGCCACCCGAAAAATTAGGGGCAGCGAATTCAGCATATTCAATACCATTACAAAGCATAGTGCTATGTCCCATAGTGATAAAATTACCTGTTGTCCCTGCTAGATGCCCCGTATTAGGATCAGGATCAACATTTCCAGAAGCATCAAATTTATAGGCGATCATTTCTGCTCTTGTAGGCATCGTTCCTCCTACAGATTGAACCATAGTTTGAAGTGCTGAAAATTCACTCGCAGTGTAATAAAAGCGAACTGGAATACTTGCTGCAGGTTGTACCGTAGGCGAAGCATCCCAATACCGATTCATCACATACCAGATTAATCCATTGGGTACATAAGCTGCGCTATTAAGATCAACTGGACTCGTTCCTCCTATACCTAATTGAACTTGATTTGGAGCTAGCATCATCGTGGCATCTTTTTGTAAAGACAACAACAATAAATCCTCATTTGCGGGATTGCTTGCCTCCATCCAATAATGTGTCCAACCATTTCGATCCGTTGTTTCATTTGTAGCAGTATAAAGTCCTGGAGAGGTAGGAATCACCACATTATGGCTTTCCACGCGGATAGTAAAGGCATCTTTCCAATCGGTTTCTCCTACATTATCGTGGCTTACTCGAACATAGTAAATACCAGCCGGAAAATCACATGAGGCTGCTTTTAGCACTTGCTCAGTAGTTGTTCCAGAAGAAAAACTTAAAGAAACTAAGGCATCATTTAATTCATAATCCGAAGGATTTTCATAAAAATCGATTCGCCCAGATAAGCTACTATTAGGCTTAACCTTTATCGTCAGGCCATTTGTTGGAGATAACAATTCAAATTGATACCAATCTCGATCTTTATCACCAAGACGATTTCCATCATTTGGAGTAAATGTGGGTTTAACTTGTGCCATCCCAGCATAGGTATGATCCATATTTATTTTCCATGCAAATTTAGGATAATCTCCTTCATCAATTGCATGCATAAGTTTATTCACATCGGCCATTTGTCCACTATGATTTACACCAAATGAACCATCTACACGATCCGATAATCGATAATCAACCCCATCATTGGGCACGGGAATACTTGTCCCATTGGCATAATCAGAATTCGTAATCCCATCACCTCCATTATATATCCATTGCCGATCATCTTCAACTACTCCATCACCACCCGCAGCTAAAAGATTAGATACGTAGTACGTATACCGAACATTCAAAGGCAATGGCATGGAAGGATTATCTGTAGTCCCATCCCAAGCTCTTGGTGATCCGGCATTATTGATACCAATAACAGTATCGTCTTCATCTCCATCACAATTTACATCTTCGCTCCAATACCACGGAAAGTAATCAGGGATATCGGCTTCATCTCCACCAAACAAATAAGCTCCAGCAACGTCAGGCCCAGAAGCAGCAGCATAACTATAACGAAGATCACGCACTCCTTCGCTTCTCAAATCAAAACTTACATCTAAGGAAAGACTGGGTTCTTTTGAAAAACTAACATTACCAAAACTATTACTTCCTCTATGTGGAGTCCCTACTGTTACTAATTTTACTACTTTATGCCCATCTGCCAAACTAGGGTCTACCCACCACCTTGGATTACTAGAAGCATCTAGTCTTTGCAAATATTCTCTCGATCCTAAACCACCCATAGAATGCCCCACTAATAATACCTTATCTTTTGTAGGATTAGCAGCTAATACCGCCGAAATTGCTTGTTTCAAAGCATAACCTTGTTTCATAATTCCAGACTCATTGCTATCTGAGCAACTTAAACAAGGCGAATCATTAAATAAGCTGTAGGTTTCCAAATCTCCATTCGCTTTAATTCCATTATTCCAATTTATAGCATAAATACATCCAGCATTAAGCACATTATTTTCATTCGGAAAAATCCATTGCACATCATCATTTTGGCCATCATCATTAAAGATCCCATCAGGACCAAATAGATCATCATTTTTTAATGTGATATTATTTAAAAGATCGCGTTCATGGGTATCTGTAGCGTTAAGCACGGCATGAAAAGTTCCCGCGAAATTTCCCCAAACTGCGTTAAAATCTGAATTCTTAGTAGTAGGTTCCCAATAAGTATCATCACTAACCCATCCATGTACAAAAATGACGGGATATGGGCAATCGCCGATTTGTGCATTTAGTTTAAAAGTAAAAAGGGAAATTAGGAAGAATAAAATTAATTTAGTGTTCATTTTCATCAAACGAATTAAGGTTAAACATTGGAATTCAGTGGTAAATGTACCTCTTAATTTTTAGAAATAAATCCGTTTCAAAGCATTTAAAACTCTAGGTTAAAGCCTTTTGTCATATAAATATTTTTACTAATCAATAAACCTAACTAAATGAACAACCTAAAGAAACAACTAAATTCCAATATTTATAAACTTGTAAGAAGTGAAAGAAATTTTAGATTGAAAATTTGATATTTTTGCTCTGATTATACGATTTAGTTTATGATCAATCATTCAAAATGATAATCGAATTGATTGATATCCGCTTGATACAAATTAGCGACCCATTCTTTCTGTTGATCCGTATACAGTGAGCGATAATCTGTTGATGTTTTAGAGGCATTAAATTGTTGAATAGATACGTCTTTCATTTTCAGCTGATCAAGCACATGTCTTAAATCTTTTTCAAAATGTTCGAAACGGCCGATGAAATCTACTGTTTCGAGATCAATCAATTGGCTTTGTAATCGGTAGTGATGATCACAAGTAGATAAGTTTTTATTGTTTAATGATTGAATAAAATAGTCAAAGTCTTGCATCCTTGTCTTTTCTTCTACATCAAAATTAAAATAATTACTTTGAACAATTTTATCTTTCCAGCAGGAAACTAGTCGATCCCAAGGATTACGAACGAAGGCAAATTTATAGTAGGATTTATATTTTTTTCTAGAATAATAACAAGTCATTGCGTGCTCTGCTTCCCAAGCGACATTTGCTTGTTCTAATGCATTAAATATGGTACGTGTTCCCACTTTAGCTACACGAAACCAAAGAAATTGTCTTTCTTTACTTATTGAAATGTTATATGGTGTTTTGGGAAAATCATTTGACCCCAAACGCATAGCCGTTTTAGCATAACGTTGATAAACACGACTTCCAAAGGTCAATTTACCAGACCGATTATTAGGAATTTTGATCGTTTTTATCATTGAAGATTCTTTAAGTTTTCTGATCTTAAAGGTAGTAAAAAGAAATAGGTTTAGCGTGAAAAATCAAACAACTTCTTTAGTTCATGGATCCATTTTTTTTGTACTAAAAAAAGAAAATGTCTACCTTTATTAAAACAAACCTTTGGTTTATCACCCAATAAGATAGCCTATTTTATTTCTCCTATTTTAAATACCATCTTATGAAAATACAATTTCATCGGTTGAATCATATCCAGCTTTGCATCCCATTAAATGAAGAATCAAAAGCGCGTGAATTTTACTGTGAACTCCTGGGCTTAGAAGAGATTGAAAAACCAGAATACTTGAAAAAAAATGGTGGTTTTTGGCTAAAAATTGCAGACATTGAATTACATATTGGAGCGGAAGATCAGGTCAATACATCAAAAAGACATCCAGCCTTTGAAGTAAAGGATTTAGCCCAAATTGAAAACCAATTAAGAAACAAAGGGATTAAAATAAAAAATGATCCACCGCTCCCCCATTTTAATCGATTTTCTTTTTATGATCCATTTAATAATCGAATTGAGTTATTAGAAAAAATAGAATAATTAAATCTGTTTCCCCTCATTTTTTAATTACCTTTTAGGCTTATTATAAATACCAAAAACTAAATTTGTAACTTTGGACAAAAGCCCTAAATCATTACTTATAATGGTTGGTGAAGGAAATCATAAAGCTTTTTCATTGCTTTATAATTTATTTTCTTCTATGGTTTATCAAATCGCATTGAGCTATGCACTTCGCATAGAAGATGCAGAGGAAATCACCCAAGATGTTTTTGTAAAAGTATATCATTCTGCTTCCAACTTTAAAGGTCAATCAACTGTAAAAACGTGGATTTATAGAATAACAATAAACACTGCCCTCAATTACATTAAGAAAAAAAAGATCAAGGTAGTTGACCTTGATGCGATACATTTTGTACCCAAAGATTTTAATCATCCTGGGATTTTATTGGAAAAAAAAGAACAAGCTAAGTTTTTATTTTACGCCATTGATCAACTCAAAGAACAACAAAAAACTGCTTTTATTTTAGGATATATCGATCAATTGCCTCGTCAAGAAATAGCTGATATTATGGGCATTTCTCTTAAGGCAGTGGAGTCTTTACTCCAACGCGCAAAAGTGAATATTCGGAAAAAATTAGAAAAAATGTTTCCAAACCGAAGGATTTATAAAAATAAATGGTCTAAATAATATATTTATGAAAACGGATAAAGAAAAATGGGTAGAAGAAGTTTTTAAAAGCACGGAAGGAATGGTTAAATCTGTTCCTCATTCACGGGTATTTGAAAATATTCAAAAACAAATTCAAATTCAAGAATTTCCACTCTTTCCTATGCGGGGTTGGAAGATAGCTGCTGCTGCAATTTTATTGCTTTGCACCTTAAATATTTTCACTTTGGCTAACTACATGAATCGATCCTCAAATACTTCTAATAACACTTTTGAATTAGCCGATCATTCCATTATCTCAAATTTCGATTTTTATGAATAAATTCAAGTTTTATAAATTAGGCTTTTGGATTTTATTGATTCTTAATTTAGGATTAATTGCTTTTTTTCTCCTAAGTCCTCCTCCTCACCAAAGAGGAAAAGGAAGTCACCAAGGATCAGCAAAAAAGATGCTTCATTTAGATGAACAACAAAATGATCAATTTTTAAATTTGGTAAAAAAACACAAAGAAAAGATAAATCTCATCCAACAAAATCAAGCGGATGAGTTAAAGAAAGTTTTTAAAATTGCTATGAACGATAGCAAGACAAAAGACTATAAGTTAGATTCTATCATTCAAAAGCATGAAAGATTAGAAGGATCAAAAATCATAGAAACTATAGCACATTTTGAAGATGTAAAATCGATTTTAAATAATGATCAAATCCCACATTTTGAAACATTCATCCATCATGTAATTCAACATATTACCAACGATAAGGGTATAAAAAATAAATAATATTTCTTCTTTAAAATTATAAAATGCGTCCACTCTTACTATGCTATTTGGTATTCTATTTTTTGAATGCAAACGCTCAAATTGAATTAAAAATTAAGCCAAGTTTCTTCGGAGAAGGAAAATCAATGAATGAAGAAGGGCTTTGGGTAAATAAAACAAATGATTTAAAAATTTCTAAGCTTCAGTTTTATATTTCAGGCTTGCAATTTTATCAAAATGAAAAACTCGTTTATGAAGAAAAAGACAGTTATCACCTAATCGATCTTTTTGATGAAAGCAGTCAAAAAATTACAATAGATGCTGATCCCAAGATTAACTACACGCATCTTTCATTTAACTTGGGTATAGATAGTTTAACTAATCAAGAAGGAGCGTTGGGAGGAGATCTTGACCCCACCAAAGGAATGTATTGGACTTGGCAAAGTGGTTATATTAATTTTAAATTAGAAGGCAATGCAAAGGCTTGCCCAAGTAGAAATAATGCGTTTCAATTTCATCTAGGTGGTTATCAATATCCTAATAATTCCTTACAACGCATTCTACTCGAAGTTGCTCCAAAAGATCAAATTCAAGTTATGTTTAACCTCGATCCTTTTTTTGAAAAAATTGATTTAAGTACACAATACCAAATCATGAGTCCAAGTCAAGCATCTGTTCAATTAAGCCAATGGCTTGCAACTGCCTTTTCTATTTATAATGAATAAATTTAAATTGGTCATATTATGCTTTTGCTGTTTAAGCTTTGGCTTTATTCTCGAAGAATTTAATCCTTTTGAGGTACCCCATTATTTTCCTTCGCCTTTATATGCTTTTGAAAAAAACCCAATAGATAGTAATAAAATCCAACTAGGTAGAGCCTTATTTTATGATCCGATTTTATCAAAAGATCATACCATTTCTTGTGCTTCTTGTCATTCTCCTTATCATGCTTTTGCACATACCGACCATGATTTAAGTCATGGTATAAATGATCAAATAGGCACAAGAAACGCGCCTGCTCTTTTTAATTTAGCTTGGCAAAAATCATTTATGTGGGATGGAGCAATACATCATTTAGACATGCAAGCCCTAGCCCCAATTTCGCATCCTAGAGAAATGGATGAAAATATAGATCAGGTTGTTAAGAAACTACAAGCTAGCGATTTATATCCAAAATTATTTTACCAATCTTTCCAAGATAGTATTATTTCTGGAGCACATTTATTAAAAGCATTGGCTCAATTTCAATTGTCTTTAATTTCATCTACATCAAAATATGACGAGGTAAAATCAGGAAAAGCAACCTTTACTGAACAAGAAAAAAAGGGTTATCAAATTTTTAAAAATCATTGCAATAGTTGTCATCAAGAACCGCTATTTTCTACTTATGAATTTGCAAATAACGGCTTACCCATAGATAGCAGTTTAATGGATTATGGTAAAGGAATGATTAGTAAAGAATCCAGCGATAGCCTTTTATTCAAAATTCCTACCCTTCGCAATTTGTCCTTTACTTTCCCTTACATGCATGATGGAAGATTTAAGAAATTAAATCAAGTGATTAATCACTATACCCAAGAAAAAAAGATCACTCCAAATTTAGCTCTTTCCTTAGAAAAACCATTGGCCATTTCGTCTAATGAAAAAGTCGATTTGATTGCTTTTCTTTTAACCTTGGACGATAAAAAATTCGTATTTGATCCTAAAAATAAATTTCCTAGAAAAACTTTACTACAAGGCGAAGGATTTTAATCACAAGTCTTGTCTAAACTATAAACATAAACCAATAACTATGAGAACAATTATTTTATCCTTTACTTTTCTATTACTTACTTTAGGAAGTAAAGCTCAACTAAGTCCTGCCATTACTAATTGGCTACAAAACAATACCCAAACTGGAAGTTATTATGCCTCTGGGAATAGCGTAGCTATTGGGAACAACATATTGGTCAATTGCCAAAAAGTAGAATATTCAGATGACTTTGTTTATGTTACGGCAACAGGTGTTCCTGCTTATCCGACAGGACCTTTTTTAGATGGCAACCCATCTCAAGCGACTAATCAAGAAGCGATTTATAAAATTCCATTGGCACCAACAGAAAATACGGGAACCCCAATAGAAACCAATCCTGGTAATATTGGTGTCTTTATTAATGGTGTTTCCCTTTTCGATTATCGGGATGGTGTAGGTTGGAATTCTAGTACGAATAGTATTTGCGGTGGCCCAGGAAATCCGCCTTGCCCAGGTGGCCCAATGGCTGCTACTGATTGGAACAGAGATGCAATTCCAGCAGAAAAGGCAGGCTTTGATTGTGCTAAAGGACACCCAGCTATGGGAAATTATCATCACCATCAAAATCCATCTGCTTTTCAATTGGATCTTCAAGTCATTTCTACCATTTGCAATATGTATGATGCCGAAGGGCTTTATGCCATTGATGCTTCTGTTCATTCTCCTTTAATTGGTTTTGCTTATGATGGCTTTCCTATTTATGGAGCTTATGGCTACAAAAATGTTGATGGTAGTGGAGGAATTACACGAATCAAATCCAGTTATTTTTTAAGAAACATTACTTCTAGAACCACACACGCGGATGGATCAAATGTAGATACTGGCCCTAATGTGAGTTCTACCTATTTCTTAGGTTATTTTAGAGAAGATTATGAATATATTCCTCATTCTGAACAAGAGCATTTAGATGAACATAATGGTCGTTTTTGTGTCACACCAGAATACCCTGATGGTACCTATGCCTATTTTGCCACTGTAGATGAAAATTGGAATTCTGCCTATCCATATGTGGTTGGTCCTACATTTTACGGAAACGCGACGAATCGTCAAGTCACTTCTATAACCGAGGCGACTACCGTATATACAGGAGCAACTCCCATTACAGAAGCTGAGTTTAAAAATATGAATATCTCCATCTTTCCAAATCCTTCGTCTGATCTTGTGGCAATTCAAATCTCAGGATTAGTAACAGAAGATATCGAATTAGAGCTTTTAGATATTACAGGAAAAATTATAAAGTCTACGACTTTACGTGCAGGAAGTACGATGGCTTATTTTGATGTTCAAACTGTATATTCTGGCACCTATTTAATCAAATTTTCGAATGAACGATTTAGTCAAGCTCGAAAAGTGTTAATTACCAAAGAATAGAAATGGATAAAATATAATTAAAATTTGCGGATGGAAAGTGTTGTTTTTCATCCGCTTTTTTTGTACTATGTTATTACCAAAAAATTAAAGGTAATGAGTGATTCTAATCTTCCCCTATTTTTCAAAACTCCAGAAGAATTAAAACAATGGTTTAAGATTCATTCGAGTCAACATGAATTTGTCTTTATTGGATTTTATAAAAAATCAAGCAAGAAGCCAAGCATTACTTGGGAGGAATCCGTTTTCGAAGCGGTAGCCGTGGGTTGGATAGACGGCGTTCGAAAATCGATCGATAAAGAAGCTTACCAAATTCGATTTACACCTAGGAAAAAAAACAGCATTTGGAGTTTAAAAAACATCTCCATTGCAGAGCAGTTAATCAAAGAAGGTCGAATGAAAGAGGCAGGGTTAAAAGCTTATCAATTACGCAAAGAGAGCAAGACGGGTGTTTATGCTTTTGAGCAGAAGAAAGTATCCTTTTCTAAAGAATTTGAAAACGAATTTAAAGCAAATGAAAAAGCTTGGAAATTCTTTACTTCTTTAGCCCCTTCGTATCAGAAAAAAGCGACGCATTGGGTCATGAGTGCAAAGCAGGAAAAGACAAGAATAAAAAGATTAAATACCTTGATTGAAGATGCTTCCAATCATTTAAAATTGAAACAGCATCGGTATTAATTTCTTATTTTATTATTCCCATGATTCGACCAATATTCCAAATATTCATAAAGGGAAACTTCCAACGATTTTGTCGAATTTGTTCTTCTTCTCGTTTCCAAAAGTGTAAATTTTGTACGGTGTATAAATAACCAAAATGATAAGCAGTATGTCCTTTACGTTTAGTCGTCAACATTTTTAAATCATACGAATAAGTAGATGCCCTTCTATTTACAATTTCTTGCGCAAGGTGGCGAAATTGCGTGGCTTTATCCACCCATTGGATATAATTTCTCGTTACTCTTTTATCTAATTTTTCCTTTCGATGTGCATAGATTGCTTGTAAACAAGCATGTCGATGTTTGGCTCTAAGAAGTGTAATCTTTAAGCCGTCATAAAATTCAAAGAGTATGGGTGATGGTTTATTTTTTTCCAAGATCAAGGCATGAAAGGTCGACAAAACGGGTTCATAATTTCGAATAAATTCAGCTAAAGTTTCTATCCCTTCCAACTTAAAACTATCCAAATCTTCCATTGACGATTTATTAAATAAATAAGGATACCGCCATCTCGGACGTGGATGAAATTCTCTGCTCATCATTTTAGGAACTTCATCTAGCACAGATTGAGCCACCAAATAACGCATCAATTCTTTATCTTTAAAATAAAGATTTTGAAGATCGTGTAGGCTTTTTAAAACTTGAATAATTTTTTCTTCTTTTTCTAATAAAGCAAACGCATCAAGCAAATGAGTTTCTTCTCCATAATCCCATGACCAACGCGCAATACTCCAATCAAATAACCAATAGCCCCACTCCCATCCAGAGGAGAAAGTCAAATGTCCTTGAATGCCTTGAGCTTCCATATTCAAAATATCATCTAATCGAGTGGATAAATAAGGTAACAAAAACATAGGCACGGAATTATCAAAGGTTACCCAATAGGCAGATTCGGGGAAGTACCAGGTTTCTCTTTGCGCTTGTTCTTTTTCTAATAAACGTTGCATATGCTTTAGATTTGGGCTTCCATAAACAGGTGCTTTTTCATCTTGTAAACCATAAAACATAACCGTATGAATCATTACTCCTCTTTCATCATCTTTTACTTTTTGTTGCTCTCCACTATAATTTAATACTGCTTCTCCTTTCTTAACGACATGCGCTCTTCCCATTATTTTCACTTGATTGGTTCTTGCCCAATTTAAAATCACCTGCATCAATTCTTGACGCTTATTCGAATTGCCACTGGTGTATTCGGTGGAAGACATTTCAATATTATACACATCAAAATTTGCTTGTGCTAAACGTTCTAATCGCTCTACCACTTGTTTTTCTTTGGATCGAAAAGACTTGGGTTTCTTATGATATAATTTAAAAGCTTTTTGTTGAATCATATTCAATGAGATATCCACGCCCATTATAATACCCTTCGAATGTCCATAATTGACGAAAGTTTTGGCATAAGGTAACCAAGTATCAAGTTGAGTACTATTTAATAAATTAAACTCAAAATAATTTTGTCCATTCCGAGCTAACCAATCGATATATTCTTTAATCATTGCTAAGCCATTGGGATGATCTTCATCTAATAGTGCTTCCGTTAATTCAATTGGGTGCATGGTATGTAGATGAAAACCTCGCTTAAGGAATCGGGCTTTACCTTTCCAATTCCAATCTTTATCTAATGGCCAAACTTTAATCTTAGGGATTATAGTAGATCGTGGATGATAAAATTGAAAGCCTAATTTTTCTTGTAAAAGTGCGTAAAGTGCAAAAGCAATTCCCTCATAAGAATCGGTGTACAAACGCAATGATAATCCATTTTTTGTGGCGTGACTTTCCCACTCAAAATCAGTATTGGGATAAAAGAAATTGGGAATTCCATTTTTATCTACGACATGTTTGATTTTATCAAATGGATCTACATTGGGTTGTGGTAGATAGATCTGAATAAGTGCTTCTTCATTTTCAAAACCCACTGTACATTCGCAAGCCTTTCTTAAAAGATTTTGTACATCATAAATTGCTTGTTTCGTTATAGGCTCATTCAAGACCTCTTTAGGCGCATCAATATTAATAGAAAGTGAATAAGAGATCGGTGAAAAAAGAAACAGCAGAATAAATAAAGAAAATAGGTACTTCATAAGAAGGCAATTATTTTAAAGATTTGGAATTGCAAAATAAACAAAGCCTTTGGGTAAACCAACTTAAATTTTTATCTCTATCGAATAAGCATTTTAAAAGTTCTCCCTTGAGTTAGTTTCCTTTATTAATATCTATATTTACATTAATTTTTTAGTCCAAAAATTTGACTATGTTAAAAAACACGTTGGATTGGCAACAAAAGGAATTCGTGCAAATTTATGATGAAATCACTTTATGGTCTGCGCCATTTGGTCGATTATTATTAGATCATATTCCAATGAAAAAAGGGAATACGGTATTAGATTTAGGCTTTGGCACTGGTTTTCCATTAATCGAACTAAGCCAGCGATTTGGGGATACTTCAATGATATACGGGGTAGATATTTGGGAAGAAGCCATCATTTTAACGCAACAGAAAATAAAAGCTTTTGGTATTGAAAACATCATCATTATACCTTCAAGTGCATCAGAAATTAATTTACCAGATCAATCCATTGATTTAATCACTTCTAATTTAGGCGTTAATAATTTTGAAGAAAAAGAAAAGGTTTATAATGAAGTTTATCGATTATTAAAACCCAATGGTAAATTGTGTATTACGACCAATCCGATAGGGACATTCGAAGAATTATTCAAAGTCTTTGATGCAGTCCTCGAAACAATAGAATGCCCTGTAGAACAAAAACATTTAGCCAATTCCATACAACATCGGTCAACAAAAGAGAAGATCATTGCAGAATTCACTGCCTTTGGTTTAAGCCTTAACCAAGTGAAAGAAGATCAAACATTCATGCGATTTTGTAATGCAGAAGCGGTATTGAACCATAGTTTGATCCGAGTAGGATTTAGAGCATATTGGGGAAGTTTTATTCCAAAACAAAAAGAAAATGAATTTTATGATTTAGTCTTAAAACATCTTCGTAAAACCATAGCGGCAAATGGAGAATTTAGGATGAATATACCCATGCTATATTTTGAATTTGATAAGAAATAGAATAAATTAGAGAGTAGTTTTGACCCAGCCAATCTTATCTATTAAATTCCTTCTATGCATTATTTAAAATACCTTTTCTTTTCTCTACTAATTGCCAGTGTTTCTTGTTCAAAAGAAGGAGGAACACCAGCACAAGGAGAGCAAGTTTATCATAATGGCCGAATCTATACGGTCAACCCTACCCAACCGTGGGTGGATGCGATGATTGTAAAAGATGGAGTCATTGCAGCAGTTGGAAGTAATTTCGACATGCTTAATCAAGCCAGTAGAAATGCACAGGTTATTAATTTAGAAAACTTAATGGTGATGCCAGGCATACATGATGTCCATGTTCATCCTTTAGAAGCGGCTTCGGAAAATTTTCAATTTACTTTAGAAGAAACGACTACAGATCCTGAAAATTATAGTTCTAGTATACAGCAAGCCATCAATCAAAACCCCAATACTCCATGGATTTTAGGTTGGGGATTTGACATCTATACCTTACTAGATGCGACAAGGCCACCTATAGAAATTTTAGACGATATTTCGAGTACACGTCCGATTGCGGTAATGGAACTCACTTCACATTCTATTTGGGTTAATTCAAAAGCTTTGGAACTTGCAGAAATTGATGAGAATACGGCTAATCCAACAGGAGGAGTTATTATGAAAGACATAGATGGGAATCCGAATGGCATATTGATTGATAATGCGGGAAATTTGATTATAGATTTAGCTATTGCCTCCATTCCCAACAATGAACAAAATGATTATGATGGTTTGGTTTTTTATGCATTGCCCGAATTAGCGAAAAATGGTATTACTTCTGTTTGTGATGCTCGAACCTATTGGAAAAGAAACCATCATTTAACATGGCAAAAAGTAGCGAATGATGGAGAATTGACTGCTAGAGTAAATCTTGGTCTTTGGCTTTATCCAACAGAAAACGATGCGGATCAAATCAATACCCTTCAATCCTTATATTCCAATTCCGCTAATAGTTTGTTAAAAATTAATCAAATTAAACTTTATGCCGATGGTATTATAATCAATACAACTTCAGCGATGGAAGATGATTTCTTGATTGATCTTTTTGGTTTTCCAACAAATAATGGGCTAAATTATGTTAGTGAAAGTAGAATTAGTCAATACCTTTCTGTACTTGACCCTATTGGATTTGATTTTCATATTCATGCCATTGGAAATCGAGGAGTCAACGAAGCATTAAATGCTATTGAACAAAGTGGAAGTGCGGATGGACGACATCGATTAACCCATGTTGAATATGTAAATCCGAGTGATTATTCGAGATTTAATCAACTGAATGTCACGGCAGATGCCCAAGTGGCAGGTGATTTTGCGCAACCGGCACATTGGCATGAAAATGATGATTTTGTAGACCCTAGTTTGAATAATAAGATTATACCAATCAAAGATTTATTAAATGCCAATGCGCGAATTACTTTGAGTAGTGATTGGGATGTAAGTAGTTTGAATCCTTTTATTGGAATTCAAAATGCAGTAACTAGAGATCCTCAAGCGATTAGTTTGGAGGAAGCAATTAAAGCCTATACCTTGAGTGCGGCTTATGTCATGCGACAAGAAAATGTGGTGGGTTCTTTAGAAGTGGGTAAAGAGGCCGATTTTATTATTATTGATCAAAACATTTTTGATATTCCCAACAATCAAATTAACCAAACACAAGTTTTAGAAACCTATTTAAGAGGTCGACGTATTTATAGAAAATAAAAAAAGCATGACTGAATAAACAATCATGCTTCGATATTATTGTTAATATAAAATTTTACTTTTTCAAAAGACGAACACCCGTTGCAATTGGACCTTTTGGGCCATTACCAATCTCGAAAGTAACCTTATCATTATCACGAATAGGATCAAGTAGATTGTCTGCATGTACGAAGTAACTTGTTCCTTTTTCCATGATAAAACCATAACCTTTATCATTATTAAAAAACTTGACAATACCCTCTCGTTCTTTGCTTTCTTCCTCTAAGTCTTCTTTTTTAGGAACACTTACAAAAATGTCTTCTATATTTACTTCTTGCTTTTTAAGCGGATCTGGCGGAGCGGATGTTAAATTTCCATTTTCATCAACATACATGAACTCTTCTCCTTTTATACCTTCTTCTTTACGAAGTCGTTTACGTTCTGCCTTTTCTTTCTGTTTTTTTCTTTTTTTCTTTTCTCTATCTTTTTTGTTAAAACTGTCAGCCATAAATTTTAGTATTATTTTAATAATTTTAATGAATTAGTATTTAAATAAATCTAGAAGAGCTTTAAACAAACTAACTATAAAATCATCTTAATACTAGGTACATCCTAAAGGTAATAAAATTAGACTGGATTATTAGGTCTTGGCCTTTAAATTTATAATTAAAAAAATCCAAGCCCTCAAAAAACCAGATTTTTTAAGAGACAAAGTGGATTTTCAATAAAAAAATAGAAATTGAATAGATAAAAATATTATTAATTCTTTATTATCCTCTAATATTTAGTATCTTTGAGCATTGTTAATATTTAATTTTTATTATGAATAACGGGACCGTAAAATTTTTCAATAATTCAAAAGGATTTGGATTTATCGTACCTGATGATGGAAGCAAAGATGTATTTGTTCATGTGAACGGACTAATTGATGAAATCGCTGAAGGTGATAAAGTATCCTATGATGTAGAAGAAGGTAGAAAAGGGCCAAATGCAGTAAATGTAAAAGTAGTAGACTAATCTACTCCTTTATATTTTGCAATGCCTTTGTCTAAGGGCTTTTTAAGCCTAACTTTTCTTAAAGAATTATAGACAAATAACTGAGAAGAAAATTCCCATGTTCAAATGGTGAGTTTTCTTCTCTTCTTTTTTAGATCACTTTCTAATTCTCCCCTTTCGCTCCCCCATTATTCAAATCAACTCTAACCTAATTATGAATTTAAATTTAGCGGTATTAATTGACGGAGACAACATTCCTTCAGCCCACGTAAAAGAAATGATGGAAGAAATTGCCAAATATGGTAATCCTACAATTAAACGCATATATGGAGATTGGACCAAACCTAGTCTTTCCAAATGGAAAAAATTATTATTGGAGAATGCCATCACTCCAATTCAACAATATGGATACACCACTGGAAAAAACTCTACCGATTCTGCAATGATTATTGATGCAATGGATATCTTATACTCTGATAAAGTCAATGGTTTTTGCTTAGTTTCTAGTGACAGCGATTTTACTCGATTGGCTACACGACTTCGTGAAGCAGGCATGCAAGTCATAGGTATTGGAGAAAAGAAAACCCCTAATCCTTTTATCGTAGCTTGTGATAAATTTATTTATATCGAAATATTAAAAAACCAAACGAGCAAAGAAGATGGAATCATCGAACCTGACTCCGATAAAACCACCTTTGATAAAATTACAAGAAAAGATATAAAGTTAATTTCTACTACTATTGCCGATCTTTCAGATGATGATGGTTGGGCATTTTTAGGTGATGTGGGCAGTCTTTTACAAAAGAAACAACCCAACTTTGATTCTCGTAATTATGGCTTCCAAAAATTAACCCCACTGATTAAATCCATTGGGAAATTTGAGCTAGAGCGTAGAGAGAATCCTAAAAGTAGATATAAATTGATTTATGTAAAAAACAAAACGAAACCAAGGCGAAACACCAAAAATCGTACGAATAACAAATGATTCGACTAGTCTATTTCCTTTCATTTTACTTTATACTTGCTGCTTCTATTAGCTATGCCCAACAAACAGTGGGTTTATTTTCTAATCAAATAGAAGCCTATAATGGCTATACACTATTTACCAGTAATTCTTACACCAATACCTATTTAATCAATAATTGTGGGGAGCTTATAAACGAATGGCAAAGTGACTACTTACCTGTACTCAATGCCGATTTAAATGAAGAAGGACATTTAATTCGAAGTATTAAAGTAACTACACCAAATGCACAAGGACAAACGGGTCGAGGAATTGAAATTCGAGATTGGAATAACAATTTACTTTGGTCATATCTTTATGCTAGTGATGCTGGAAATTTGCACCACGATATAGAACCTTTACCCAATGGAAACATTTTATTACTCGTAGCAGATAGACGGTCATTGTCCGAAGCCATTGCTTTAGGAAGAGATGATCAATTTTTCAATATGAATGTCATTGGAGATAAAATAGTTGAGATTCAGCCTATTGGAACCGATTCTGCAATCATTGTTTGGGAATGGTCGGTATGGGATCATTTAGTACAAAACCATGATAGTACAAAACCTAACTTTGGTTCTCCCATTGCACATCCAGAGCGAATTGACCTCAATTATTCCTATGATATCGATGGTAATTTAATAGATGAAAATGATTGGACACATGCCAATTACATTGACTATAATTCGTCATTGGATCAAATAGTAATTAGCCTTAGAAATTTTAATGAATTTTGGGTCATCGACCATAGTACTACCCTACTAGAAGCTGCTAGTTCTTCTGGAGGAAATGCAGGAAAAGGCGGTGATATTCTTTACCGATGGGGAAATCCACATGCCTATGGAATTGGTGATTTTACAGATCGTAAGCTCTTCGGTCAACATGGGGTTTCGTGGATTGAATCAGGTGCTCCAGATCAAGGAAAATTTATCTTATTTAATAATGGAACGGGTCGACCAGAAGGAGCATATTCTTCTATAGAAATTATTAATCCTCCTCTCGATCAAAATGGAAATTATATAAAAGAACTTAATTTGCCATTTGGACCAATCTCTTCAGATTTTACGTATATCGCCAATGATCCAGAAAGTTTATATTCAGGTAAATTCTCCAATGCCCAACAGCAACCCAATGGCAATATTTTGATTTGTAGTGGGAGTTTAGGGCATTTCACAGAAGTTAACGAATCCAATGCTATCGTATGGGAGTATCAAAATCCAATAAGCAGTACTGGCCCTATTGCTCAAGGTGATCCATTAAATAATAGTCATGCGGTATTTAGTGTCCAACGCTACCCTATTAATTTTGCAGGTTTTATTGGGAAAGATCTTAGCTCAGGTCAAGTTTTAGAATTAAATCCCTTAGCTACGAATTGTCAAATTTATGAAAATGAAACAAAAACTCAATCCATTAACTGGCGACCCGCTATTTATTTTAAAAATATAGTCGATAGGCAATTAATCATTCAAAACCCTACTCAATTGAAGTTGGATTGGACACTTTTCAATTCAAATGGGAAGCTTCTATATTATAAAAAGAGCTATCAAGCCATCCTTGAAGTTCCAATGAACTCCTATGCTCCAGGTCTTTATTTTTTAAGTATTACAGATGGAAAAAATCATAAGATATTTAAGCTAATTCATGTGGATTAACCCAATGTAAAGTACAATTATTTCTCTATTGAAAAATAAAAGGTTAAATTTGTGGTAAATTAGAATAACTCCCTCAAAATTTGTTACTTCTTTAAAATTCTTTAACCATGGATATTAATTTTTATCTTCTATTTTTTACCGCTTTAATTCCTTTAATTATTGGTTCGGTATGGTATAGTAATTTACTTTTTGGAAAAACCTGGTTCAAGGTTTCTGGGATGACAGAGGATAAAATGAAAAGTGGGAATATGCTCATTATATTTGGCTTAACCTATATTTTGGGATTAATGTTGAGTGCCGCTATGATGTCTTGGTGTGTACATCAATTTGCTACGCAATCTCTTTTTGCTACTCAAGAAGGATTTGCAGATCAAACAGGACAATATTATGAGTATTTTCAAAATTTCATGAGTCAATTTGGAGGTCTACACCGCTCGTTTGGTCATGGAGCAGTACATGGTGGATTTGCAGCTATGTTTATTGTACTTCCGATCATTGCCATTAATTCTCTTTTTGAAAGAAAAGGATGGAAATACATTCTTGTCCACCTAGGATATTGGTTGGTGACATTAATTTTGATTGGAGGTTTTATTTCTCAATATTTATAATAATTTTTAAAAGGTTAGGATTCAATAAACCTTTTGACCCATAAAGTGTTAACGCTTTTATATATAATGTGCTATCAATTTGAATAAACCACTTTTGCAATTATTGGCCTTGAAATTTAGTGTAGTTCTTTTACTTGTTATTCAAGTAATTGTAACCACCGTGCCTTATTGTTGCTTAATATTAGGTTCCGAATTAGAATTGGTAGAGTTCAATAATATGGAGGACTTTGACAACGAAGAAGAAAAAGATAAGAAAGAAAAGGAAAAAAATAATTTACATGTACTTTCTATTCTAAGTCAGCATGACGCACTTTTGAAGAATAAGTATCTTACTATCTTTCGCCTTTCCTCTATTAAACATTTAGAACAACCTTCCCCTCCTCCAGAATTCAGTTAGTTTCACGTTGAAAATATTATTCATGCTTTGCTATAGCAAATAGTGAAGTAAATAAATTTTGCATTTGTACTAAATGCAAACTAAATTCACTCATTTCAATTTAGATATTAATTTAATTATTCAAATAGATTAAGAGATTCAATTCTTAAGTTTCCCAATAATTGGAAATTGCTTTGAATTGATGGTTGAGGAAAAAATAAAACAATAATGAAAAAAATATTAGGACTTGATTTTTCACATTTTAGAGGTGATTTTTTTGGAGGTATAACCGCCGGAATTGTAGCATTACCTCTTGCATTGGCTTTCGGTGTGAGTTCGGGCTTAGGCCCAAGTGCCGGATTATACGGAGCTATTTTTATTGGATTTTTTGCTGCTTTGTTTGGCGGAACCAATACACAAATTTCTGGACCTACTGCCCCAATGACCGCGGTAAGTATGGTTATTATTGCTGGCATTGTAGCAAATTTTGAAGGTGATGTAGAAGCTGCTTTACCTGCTATATTAACGGTGTTCCTATTGTCTGGAATTATGCAGATTGGACTTGGATTTATAGGTTTGGGGAAATATATAAAATATATTCCCTATCCCGTGGTCTCAGGGTTTATGACTGCTATTGGTATAATCATTTTAATTACCCAAATACTTCCTACTATTGGTTATTATCCTAAGGAAGATACCGCTTATGTAGACCAATACAAACCTCAAGCCCAAGAAGTTATACTTAAAAGCTTTTTAGATGATGAAAAAGGAGAAGGTGTTTTAGATTTAACACACTTTACCAATACCGTAGAACGATCTGCTGGAATCACTTCCGCACAGATTCTAAAGGAATCTCAAAATTTGGCTCAAAAAGATGCATCTGGAGTTATTGGAACAATTAAAATTTTACCCCGAGCAATTAAACAAATTAATTGGCTCGAAGTGCTCTTAGCCTTAGGTACCATTATAATAATCTTTGGATTTAAACGAATTACTACCGCCATACCAAGTACCTTAGTGGCGCTCATTGTTATGTCAGGTATTGCCATCGGCTTTGGCTTGCCATATCGTCCTATAGAAGAAATACCCACTGGTTTACCTATTCCAAATATGGGAATTTTCACTTCCTTTAGTCTTGCTAATTTCACTCCATATATTTTTACTGCTTTAACTTTAGCATTATTAGGAGCCATTGACTCCTTGCTTACCTCTGTAGTAGCAGATAATATGACGAAAACTAAACACCAACCGAATAAGGAACTTATAGGACAAGGTATTGGAAATAGTATTGCTGCTGTTTTTGGTGGTATACCAGGTGCAGGAGCGACTATCCGAACGGTAGTAAATATCAATGCGGGAGGTAAAACCAAAATCTCAGGTATGATTGCTGCATTATTATTACTTCTTATTTTACTTGCTTTTGGCCCAGCAGCCTCAAAGATTCCTGCTGCTGTACTTGCTGGAATTTTAATTACAGTTGGTATTGGTGTAATGGATTATAAAGGATTAAAAGCCATTCCATATATGCCTAAAGGCGAAGTAGCCATCTTATTAATTGTATTGGTTCTTTCTTCTGTTTGGAACTTGGTTTACGCAGTAGGTATTGGTTTAGTCATTGCCTCTTTAATGTTTATGAAAAAGATTGGAGATTTAACTGCAGAACGTTCTAATGTTACTTCTTTAAAAGAAAAAAGTTGGGCAGACGAAGCTGGATTTCCAAATGAACTTAAAGAAGAAGTATTTATTAAACATATTAAAGGTCCATTATTCTTTGGTTCAACAAGTGATTTCCAAGCCTTAGCGCAACAAATCCCGAAAGATTCATCCGTTGTTATTATTCGTATGGGTAGAATGGCCTACATTGATCAATCGGGTTTATACGCAATGGAAGATGTATTGGTTGATTTGGTACAACAAGGTAAAAAAGTCCTTTTTGTCAATATACTTAAACAACCACAATATATGCTCGAACGGATTGATATCATTCCAGATTTAGTACCCCCAGAACAAATATTCAATGATTTTTCTGAATGTTTATCTTGGGTTAAAGCGAATGTAAAAGATACGATTCCTCCAAAACAATAATTCAAAAAGGATGTTCTTCGGAACATCCTTTTTTTTTCTTCAATATATTTATAATACTGATTTTAATAATTTTACAGCCTTTGAAATTTCGTCTTCATTCATAGAAGCAAAACCCAATCTTGTAGCGTTTAAAATTTCATCAGAGGGAGAATAAACCTTTGGATTAACCATAAATAAACCTTTCTTCTTTGCTTTTTCCACCACTTTAACTAAATCAATAGAAGCATCAAATTTACCCCAAACAGTTAATCCGCCTTCTGGTTTTTTAAATTGAATTTTATTGGCCAAATAAGTATCTAATAAATGGCAAAAATGATCTCTTCGAGATTTGTAAATGACTAAAGCTTTTCGAAGATGACGCTTTAACTCTCCTTCTTCCATCATCATCGCTAAGGCTCGTTCTAAGAGCTCATCTCCTTGCCGATCAATATATCTTCTCGAATAAGCCATCGCTTCAATTACATTCTCTGATGCAACAATATACCCCAATCTAAACGCAGGTGCTAAACTCTTACTAAACGAACCCGTATAGACTACCTGACCATGATCATCCGAACTCATCAATGGCAAAATGGGGCTGCTCTTATAATGAAAATCAAAATCGTAATCATCCTCGATTATCGCTAAATTAAATTGAGCAGCTAAGTGCAATAATTGCATTCTCCGATTACAACTTAATGTGACGGTAGTTGGATGATGGTGGTGAGGACTCACATACAAGGCTTTGATTTTCTTTTCTTTGCAAAGTTGCTCAACCACATCCATATCCAATCCATTTTCATCTACTGGAACTGGCTCTAAAATCCCTCCAAAATCTTTAATCATTTGATTAACTGGATGATAACTCATTTCTCCAACAACCACCCGATCTCCAGGTTTTAAAAGATTTTTAAAGAGTAAATAAAAACCCATTAAACTACCACGAGTAATTAAAATATTTTCTTCTGATACATTAATCCCTCTTGAAGAAGACAAGTACTTTTTTATCGCTTTTCTTAAATGAATATTTCCCTTTACATCCCAACTATAATCAAACTTCTGTTTGGATTGACTCATTAATAAACTCTTATAATGACGACCTAGAGCTTGAATTGGAGCTATCCGAACATCTGGACAACCATCATCAAAACCTAGTGGATAATGATTTGTTTTTAATAAACCCAAATCTCTCTTTGAAGAAGCATTCAATTCGAATGAAGATTGTGCTAATGGTTGTTTTAATTTCGACGTCCTCGTCCATTTTTGTGCTTTAACTAAAGGTAATTTTTCTATTACAAAACTTCCTTTTGCAGGAATAACTTGCAACCATCCTTGCGCTTCTAATTCTTCGTAGCTCGCAATTACAGTATTCCGATGTACTTGCATTTGTTCGGCCAAATTTCTAGTGCCTGGCATCCGATGACCAGGTGCAATTCTTCCTTTCAATATTTGTTTGATAATCCCATTTGTAATTTGCAAATAAAGAGGCATTTTATTTTGCGCTTCTAGTTTTATCATGCTTTTAAATGGCAACATAACTGGTCTGTTTATAAGATTTATTATTCCAAAAACAATAGACCATTAATTTCGCATTTTTTTTCTACTTTTAAAAAAAATCAATTGAAATGCTTTTTATATATTCCAGCTTCCAAATAAAAAAAGCGGCTACCAATCAAGGTAACCGCTTAGTAAAAGTATTATAATTTCTAATGCTACATTCTATTATCTTACAATAATAAATTCTGTAATTGCTCGACTTCCTTTTGCTCCCCAAGCTCCTAGATAATAAACACCTGAAGGCAAATTGATTTGATAATTCATATTTAAATTCGAATCAATTAATTGATCTTTTTGAATAATCTGAATGAGTTGACCACTCGCATTATAAATCAATAATTTGTATAAATCAGATTGTGCTACATTCATATCAATCGTAAAATTACCACTATTTACATTTGGATAAATAGCGATATCAATTCCTTTGGTATTATGAGGAACAGGATCAATCGAAACGGAGCTATCATTTACATTATAAATGACATCCATATTAGAAGGTTCTCCATTTACACGTACATCTGATGGAGGCAAAAAGGTGCCATCATGTGTGGCACAAAAACCAATAGTACGCGTCTCTCCTGGGTTAATGATTCCATTCCAACTTAAATTGCTCGCCGTATAACCATTTGCTTGAGAGCCTGACCAATTCGCATTCCATAAATTATTGATTGCTGCATCAATATTGAAGGAAATCGTCCAACCATTTACTGGGGCATTTCCTGTATTGGTAATATGTACATTAGCGCATAAACCAGATTGCCAATAAGAGAAAATTTCTAATTCAACATCTAGATTACCACTACCACCTCCTGGATTTGGATCTTGCACATCAATAACCACATTTTGAGTGGCTGTTCCTCCATTTCCATCAGAAACCGTTAAAGTAACCGTGTAAATTCCTGGGGTAGAGAAGGTATGTTGAACATTGATTCCAGAAGCAAAATTTCCATCACCAAAATCCCATTGATAAGTCAACTGATCTCCATTAGGATCATTTGATCCATTGGCATCAAAATTAACCATAAGAGGCGCTTCACCAGATAAAGGATTCGCATTTAATACTGCAGTAGGCGGCTGATTGGTATTGGCAGATTGAACATTTATTGTTACTGTTTTAGTATCTACCCCACCGTTTCCATCAGTTACAATTAAAGTCACAAGGTAAGTTCCAGCATTAAGAAAAGTATGACTAGCCATAGCCCCTATGCTGGAAGTACCATCACCAAAATCCCAAGTATAGGTTAATGCATCGCCATCTGGATCGGTAGAAGAGTTTGCATCAAACATCACATTTAAAGGCGCTGTTCCACTCATTGGATTTGCCACAATTTCAGCCACCGGATTTTGATTTATTGGTGTCCCTGTTTGGACATTAATGGTTATAGAAGTTTGATCTGATCCTCCATTGCCATCATCCACAGTAAGTATCGCATTATAACTTCCTGCTACAGTATAGGTATAGCTCGTATTAATTCCACTACCCATAGCACCATCACCAAAATCCCAAGTATAGGTCAATGCATCACCATCTGGGTCTGTAGAGTTATTTGCATTAAAACTCACATTAAGTGGAACGGTTCCAGTCAATGGATTCGCAATCAAATCGGCTATTGGATTTTGATTAGTTGGAGTGGTTGTACCTCCAGGTTCTGCACCAAAAATTAAAATTCCATTTCGATATAAAGTCACTCGTTCCCAACATTCAAAAGTAGATTTGGTTGGATCATAAGAGTAATCATTATTTTCATTATAATTCGACCAATTCGTTTTGGCGAATCGAGCTTGAATTTCTCCTGTATTAGACCCTGCATTTAAATTCCCTGCGCTGCTTAAAAAGCCTACTTCAAAATAAGCATCGGCATCGGCCACTGGGTTACTCATGGTCGTAAAAGATGTGGTTAAATTTCCTCCACCTAAAAGCGCATAATCAATCCATCCATTTTCGGTAGTTGGATTTTCTTCTGTATACCAATATCTAAGGGTGAGTTCATTTAAAGGAATAGCTACTCCCCCATTATTTTCTATTTGAAATTGTGGTCGAATTTGATTATCCGCTGTATTTAAATCTAAGGTACGATAGTAAACTTTTAAGTCTCCTGTAACAATATTACCTACCGTAATCGTTATAGAATAGCTATCTGTTCCTCCATTTCCATCATTTACAATTAAGGTAGCTGTGTAGCTTCCAATATTGGTATAGCTATGATTTACAATGGAGCCAGTAGCTGCATTTCCATCTCCAAAATCCCATGTATATGTCAAGGCATCGCCATCGGAATCACTAGAACAACTCGCGTCTAATGTGGTAACTAATGGAGCATTTCCTGAAGTATTAGTACTGGTAAAACAAGCCATAGGAGGAGAGTTTGTCACTGTGATGGTAACACTCACTTGATCTGTTCCTCCGTTTCCATCATCCACTGTTAGCGTTGCAATATACACGCCTACATTAGTATAGGTATGTGAGATTGAAGCTCCTGAGCCTCCGTTTCCATCTCCAAAATCCCAAGTATAAGTCAAGGCATCTCCGTTGGGATCAAAAGAACCTGAACCATCAAAAGTTACCACTAGTGGAGCTGCTCCTGAAATTGGATTAGCATCTATGGATGCGGTAGGCGGCTGCGGACTATTATCAATAACGGTAATATTGATTGTTTCTGTAGCTGAACCTCCATTACCATCGTCTACTACAAGTGTAACTACATAAACTCCTGCGGTATTATACATTGGATTTGCCGTAACTCCAGTTCCGGTATTTCCATCTCCGAAATCCCATGTGTAGGTTAAGGCATCACCATCTAAATCTGTACTACAAGATGCGTCTAGACTTACCGACAAAGGAGCATTACCCAATTGCGGTGTGGCAGTTAAACAAGCTGAAGGTATATTATTTCCTGGATCACATGTAGGTATAACTCCATAAACCAACTGCCCATTATTGTACATTGGAATATGATCATTTGGACTTAAGCTACTATTCATATTATTATAAGACCAATCGTTGGTAGGATCCCAAGCAGAAGAAGGCGCATCATTAGGTAATGCAATACGAACTTGAGCTTCCTTTCTTGATTCACTTTGTCCGCCAGGATAAATATCAATATCGGTAAAACAAACTTCTACATAATAGGTAGTTCCTCCACATAAAATTAAATCACTAATCTCTGTTCCGCCAGGCGAAGTATTCAAACTTACAGTATAGTCATTTAAACCATAGCCAGCATTAAATCCTTCACTTAAATCTGCATAATATCGAAAGCATAATTGATCCGTTAATTGTGCAGGCCAAGCCGAATGGTTAGTAGCCCAAACCGCCACTTCGGTAAATGTATTTCCTGAAGAATTTATTTTTGCATCGGAATAAAATTCGTCTGTTGGTGTTTCTATAATTGGGAAATTAGCTAAAGGAGTTCCACCATAAAGATTAACCATTTTAGCAATAGCTCCAGTAAACCCAGCATTATAATCACATGCCACTTCATTGGCAATATAATCACCGCGATCATCGGTATATTGATCATTAGCAGAACCTGGACCACCTACTAAAGCTCCATATAAAATATGTCGATTATCTGTTGGTGTTTGAATACTATTAGCCCAAGAACCATGAGCAGTCCTATGGTGAGGATTGATTGGTGGATTGTTTCCAAAGCCAACAACATAACTTCTATTTTGAGGATTTTCCCCTAAAATATAATTTAGCTGACTAATACCAAAATCTCTGTAAGTGGCACTTTTAGTTGGGTTTGATGCTTCAATGTATTCTGCATAAACCATTGCAAGAAAAGAGGTGTTCGCGGTATATCGTAAAGACCCCCAAGTATCTAAATGGGCTTGTCCTCCAGGCGAGTAAGTAATCTGTTGTCCATTATATCCATCGGACCAATAATCTAACCAACGCTCAGCATCTTGCATGTATTGACTTTGTCCTGTGAGCTCAGCAAGCAAAACATAAGCCCCATAAGATTTATCATCCCAAGCAATGGTCCAATGCCAAGATTTTTCTCCACTTTGTTCTGTACCAAGATTTGAATAATCACTTGTGGCTTTATTTAAATAAGCATTATCTCCAGTAGCTCGATATAACCAAATCGCTCCCCAAACTAACTCATCATTATATCCACTCCATGAATTATAAAAAGCGGTAGCATCTGTAATTGCATCAGAATATTCTCCACGATAAGTATCTGCAAAATCGTATAATGCCATAGCATGATCTAATAACTCTGCACTATAAGCTGGATCATCATCAGCAAAGATCATACTTGCGGCGGCTAAAGCAGCGGCAGTTTCTCCTGTTAAATCAGAACCTGGACTATTCGCATCTACATAATAAGAAGGTCTTGCCATTGGCATCACTTCTGCGGGTCCCCACCATGCATGATCCGCAGAACCATTACCTACTTGACCATAAAATCGTTGAGTTGATCCATCAGGATTTCTTATATGACATTTCATAAAATAATCACAAACCCATTTCAAATTATCTTTTAAATAGCCCCATTGGTTAGTTGATTGATATGCGGCTTCATCTTCTATTCCACTCCATGCTAACATTGTTGTAGAAAAAGCCATTGGGAAACCAAACTTAACGTGGTCACCCGCATCATGCCATCCTCCTGTAAGATCAACACCAACATCACTACCGTCCTCTAGTCCGGAGTCTCCTCTCCAGGTTACTCGATTATCATTTGGTAAGGCACCTGAACGTTGAGTTTCATAAAAGAATAAACTCTTTTGTAATACTTCCGCATGATTAAAATTAGAAGCTACAGGAGGTGGTACATTACTTGTACTAATCGTAAAACTTACATTTTCTGTAGATGTTTGATTATCATTATCTGTTGCAGTAACTTCGAAAACATATGTTCCTTCTCCTGGTGGTGTCCAAGTACTTGAATAGGTATTCCCCGATTGATTTAAACTAATAGGGTTCCCATCTATTGTTGCACTTACATTGGTTATTGTTCCATCATTATCCCAAACGTCTACGGAAAGATTGACTGTATTGCCAACTAAGATGGTTGCTCCATCTAGCGGACTAGTAATCTGAACAGAAGGAGCAGCAGGTGCTGCAATAGCATCTAATGGATTCCAAAAATTCCCACTCATGGTAAATAGAGAAATACAACGTAAGGTATTTCCAAAATACCAAGGTGGACTATCCATTGTATTGATTGTTTCGGTATACATTTGATCTAAAAGTCCTTGATAACTGTTATCTGCTCCCATCACTGCCAAAGCAAATGTAGAAACAAATGTGGCGGCATGATTAGACCCCGTTCCACCACTTTGAGCTACAGGTCCAGCAATATTTGAAGCGCCGACCCCTTGTATATAGGCAGCCATTTTATTACAAATATTTTTAGCATCTGCATCATTGTACCAAGCAACATCCGTAGCCATACGCCAAGGATTTCGGCAAGCATCCCAACCATATTCATTTGGACCATTACAAGAATTAGGATTACCATTTGGATCTGACCAATTACTTACTAAACCTGTGGTTGAATTGGCATTGGCATTGATCAAAGTATAACTTGCATCGGCACAATTATTCCAAAAGGTTTGATCGTTCATAAATTCGCCATATTGTTTAAAATAAGCTGGCGCTTGATAACTCGGATTTCGACAATCGTTTCCAAATCCCCATTGGTCTCCATTATTTAATTGATAGGTTCCATTGGCCCAAGTCGGTTGTATCTCATGGGTTTTAATAGCGGTAATTAAATCATTAATGTCAGAGACATAATTATGCGGACTTGAAGAATTTGGCCATTGATGATTGGCCACTAATAAGGCCATAGCAGCATCAATTTCAGCATCTGCGGCACCACCTGTACCTATTGCGCCTCCACAGCCATTTATTTTCCAATTCATTACTCCATTTCCATTACTATTATCTTTATAATACTGCCAAAGTCCATCGAATAATGCTTTATCAGCTGCATAGGCAGACAACAACATACCATAGGCAATACCTTCCGAAACCGTTTCAGAAGGATTATCATATTTAACTCTGTATTTTCCTACACCACAAGCTTCTACATAATCAGACTTCCATTGATTATAGG
Organism: Saprospiraceae bacterium; assembly: GCA_020629935.1. Classification (GTDB taxonomy): domain Bacteria; phylum Bacteroidota; class Bacteroidia; order Chitinophagales; family Saprospiraceae; genus JAHDCJ01. Next base: position 38,219 of record JAHDCJ010000036.1, read on the forward strand.
CATTCGCTGCATCTTGGGCTTGACCATAAGTACCAGAAGTAGGCAGATTACTTGGCAATATTACATTTCCAGTATAGGTTAAATTAGATCCGAATGGAATGGTAGATCCAACAGGGGTGTTTATTTGGCTATTGCTAAAAGAGATATTAAATAGGATGAATAGACAAATAATACTAATAAGTCTTAGTTTATTCATTTAGGTTAGATTTTTGGTTCAACCAAAAAAACAAAAAATATATTTTTTTCAATAAGAAAAGGTTTAAAAAACCAAACCTCTTTAAAGAAAATGACACAAACCAAACATATATAAAAAACGTATATTTGACGTTTTATTTAAACTAACCTTATACTTTAAATTTGTCAAGATGCAGCCTCAAAATTTGAGACTGCATCTTAAAATCAAACCCTTAAATTTATTGCTTATTCAGCATGATATAATACTACTTAGAAACTCAATATTTTTCCCGTTGCTATTAATTCTTTATCGTTTTTTATTTGGTAAAAATAAGTACCTGGCGCTAAGTTTATTGGATTAATATTAAACGAAGGTTCCATAGATCTTTTTTCATAAACTATTTGGCCTAAGCTATTGAACAATTGGAAGTCAAACTCTCCAGTAAAATCTCCTTCAATTTGCACGGTGGTTTGAGTAGAAAAAGGATTTGGAAAAACATTGACTTTTGTCTCCTTTTTATTCGGATATATTACAGTGGTTAAAACCTCAATAGAAGTTCCTTCCCATATCGTATGAAAAATGGTCGGTGTTCGTACAGGCGCATTAAAATCAAAATAAATATCGGCATGATTATAGATTTTTGTGCCTGGCATCAAGCCTTCATTCGGAGTCAAATTAAATCGAACAAAACCCATTGATCCGGGGCCATTAGTGGTACTATCTACCAAGGCAATTGGATCAAACGTAAAGATAAGTGTTCGATCTGGTCTGACTTCATATTGATAAGGATGACTACTACTAATCATTTCAAAACTAGCTAAATTTAGATGTGTAGAAATGGTATCAATTAGGACTATTTTAAAAGCAGTATCTGTGCCTGTATTTTGAAATTGAATTTGATACTCAATACTTGAACCATCTTCAATATAATTAGAAGCAGTGAATCCATTGGGGAATGCCGTTTTAATATTTGGATCATAAGAACCAATGTTTTGATGACATTCTGTATCTTCAAAATTACCCAAATCATCATAAATAAAATCATTACCAAAGTTAGTTGAAAAAGTACCTGATCCATTTTCTCCACAACCCTCAATAGCTATACCAGGAAATTCATTTCCAGGAGCACCAGGTTCTTGTTCTGCACGTAACCATAAGGTAGACCCTGTAGCTGGAATAGTAACTACTTCATCTTCTCCAGCCAACAAATCAAAGGTTCCTGAGTTTAATAACACCGCGTCTTCAATTACAATATAATCTAAAGGCATTGATGTGGGGCCATTCCCAACGTTTCGTATACGGAATTCGATATCTTCTTCATTAATACATTCTCCTTCTACTGTGATTAGCGCATTAGGCCAATTTAAATTGCTTAAGTCTGGAATCGTATCGGGATATATATGCGCTTCTACACAATGTAACTGACCGGGTATTGTAGATGCACAATTTGGAATCACAGAAACTGGGAAACTACTTGTAGCTCCTACTTCCACCGTTCCTATATAAAAGCTGTATAAATTCCCTGTGATGTTAGTATAAGCGACTGGGCTTCCAACTAGATCCAAATCACTATCAAAGTTAATTTCGATTTCTACATCAGTCGCTGAAATTGTTCCATTATTTGTATACGTTACGGTATAAATATTTTCAAAACATCTTCTAAGAAATGGAGTGTTTATTTCCACTTGCATCCAAGGACTCCATACTAATGGACGCATTGGATAATTGACATTAAGGGTATCAAAATTGTTGTTTATATTAAATGGGATTAAAGGGTTACAGGGCTCCCAAAGTGGGCTAGGAACTTCGGCCTCCAAAGCAAAACTCCCCATCATTATTGGATATTGAAAATTTCCGTTCTCATCTGTTGAACGACCATAATTTAAGTCACCAGAAATAGACGTAGGGTTATAAGGAAATCCGATTTCGCCTGGATCTAAAGTACAATTATTATTCGCGTCAAAAAATACGTTGCCTTCTACGGAGGCGGTGGCTCCTCCTAGTACACTGTCTAGTAAAATATCAAAATTAATAGTTCCCACACAACCTGCACCAGAAGTAATGGTAACACTATATGGTCCTTCTTCTAAATCAGATAATGTAGGTTCCAAACCTACTATTCCATTAGACCATTGATACACATATGGTCCATCTGGTCCTGTTACCGAAATGATAGCTGCTCCATTTCCAGTGCCATCATCTCCAATGGTATTGGCTTCAATGAATAAGGTATCTAATACGATTAAGTCAAGTACACGGATAGAATCACAGCCATTCATTAAAGGAATGGTGTCGATATATGTACCTGTTTCGGTATAGCCCAAAAGAGAAGTTCCTCCGCAAATTGTTTCTTGTAAAAAACTGGTGGGTGCTACCAAAAATACTTGAGTAGAATCGACAGAGGTACAACCTGTAAATGGATTAGTTACTTCAAAATAGTAAATTCCAGGGGCATCCACATAAGGAGTCAAATCTCCGGCAGGATCATCGACAAAATTTCCTGTATTGGTCGTCCAAGTATATTCAAAATCCCAATCGGTGTTGTTAAATGCGCCTAGTAAAGCTCCTGGTCCTCCGCCACATAAAATACTTATACTAGAACCTGCATTAATACTTGGTACGGGTTCCCCAGTTGCAGGGACATATATTTGACTCGTTCCTACACAACCATGATCAAAACCTGTTACACGAACATCCCAAATTCCACTATGATCAGTAAATGTGGGTAGTGTAGCACATTGCCCAAATGTGGCTAAGCTAATTTCTGGGTTGTACCATATGACACTACCATTTGATGGCACCGTATCTACTTCTAATCCTAAGTTTTGACTACAATCATCACATCCTCTTGGATTAAGAGCAGGTAATCCAGTTTGTGGAATTTCTACTTCAATCGAAGTCAAACAAGAAAAATTAGGATCATCAATAGTAAAATAATAGGTTCCACCGATAGTGACATCTTCTACTTGATTAAACAAGGTGTTTCCATCAGGAGTTTCCCAAAAATAAAAACCTGAACCTGAATAATCAGAAAACAAAGTTACAGGATTAGGATTGGTAGCACTACAATCTAAAGTCCCAAATATGTCTATATTAACATTAGGACCAATGATGGTGAAATTAGCACTTGTAGAAACCGAACAATTATCCTCTACGATAATATAACTTACCGAATAAGTACCAGGAGCTAATCCGTAAGGTCGAAGTTTTCCACTTTTCAAGACATTAGGACCATAAAAATCGCCATTTGGATGAGAAGCAGTAAGTTGAATTTCATCCGAGTCACTCATTATACAAATATCTGAAATGGGGGTAATGACAAGAGTAGAATCACAAATTCCTTGTCCTGAAAGTTGCAGTATACTCATCAAACTGAAACATAAAATAATTATCTTTTTCATAGTGAATTTCTTTTGTACTGCTAAGGTGCTTTCTTTTAGGATGAAATTAAAAAACAAAATTCACAATTTGTGAAAATTATTTACTAACTTAAAAGTATATATTTCAATAATTAAGGAATAAATTAATCAATTTTTGTGAAAAATAATATCACTATAAATATCATAAAATCATTAACTTCCAGTGAGATAAGAGGATTTCGCAAAGCTGCACAATCCCCTTATTTTACCCATCGGACTGATTTTTATTCATTATTCTATTATTTAGAGAAATTTAAGGATAAGCCTTCTTCCATAGATAAACGAAAATTGTATGAATACTGCTGGCCACAAGAACCTTATAAAGATGTCAAGTTAAGAGCCGCATTAAGTGATTTAAAAGAACTCATTGAAAAATTTTTAGTGACGAATGAAATCCTCAAAAATTCAGAAAAATTGAACCAAGCCTTATTAAGGATTTACAGTCATAAACAATTGCCCGATGCATTTTCGAAGAAATTAAAACAAGCGGAAAAGTTAATTGCAAAAAAACAAACGATTGGATTCCACAAAATGAAGATGGAATTAAATATACAAGAAGAAGAACTTAAGTTTTTGACTCGACAACAACGGACTGCCGAACTTCCTTTACAAGCCATTAGTCAAAAGATGAATCGTTTGTTTATTTTAGAAAAACTGAAACATGCTTGTCTACAGTTAAGTCATCAATTGGTATATAAAACGGAATATCAATTTGATTTTCTTCAAGTTTTAATTCCAATAATAGAAAAGGGAAATTATCTTGAAGATCCATCTATTGCTTTACGTTATTATTGTTTTCAGTTTCTAAAAAATCCAGATGCTCAAAAAGAATTTAAATTGTTTAGTACCTTGTTGAATAAAGATATCCAATTTGAAACAGAGGAATTAAAAGACTTATTTTTATTGGGCATCAATTATTGTATCCGGCAATTAAATCAAGGAAGTCTTTTTTATTTAGAAGAAGCTTGGATATTATATCAAGCAGGCCTAGAAAAGAAAGTACTTTTAGAGGAGCAACAATTATCAAGGTTTACCTTTAATAATATTATTGCCATTGGAATAAAACTGAAAAAAAATGAAGCATTAGAAACCTTTATCAAAACCTATCAAGATTTTTTACCTTTACAGGATAAAGACTCATTGGTTTTTTTCAATAAGGCAAGAATGGCTTATGCGCAAAAAGATTATGATGAAGTCATTTCGTCTTTACAAAAAGTTTCTTTTAGGGATGTGGTTGATAATTTAATAGCCAAATCTCTATTGAGCAAAGTATATTTTGAAATTGAAGAACAAGATTTATTAGAGGCGCATCTAAATAGTTTTGCCCAATATTTACGTAGAGGAAAAATTGGTAAATATCACAATCAAAATTATAAAAACTTCATTGTCTTTTTAAGAAAATTAATCACTATTCCTCCATTCGAAAAAGAAAAGCGAGAGCAACTGAAACAACAAATTGAGGATTGCGAAATCTTAACAGAACGTCAATGGTTATTGAATCGTTTTTAAAAATAAATACTTTATTTAAGTCGAATAATTAAATAAATTGATCGAACAAATTGCTACTATTTCAATTAATCATGCATTATATTCTCTATGAAAAATGTTATTGAGTTTACCTACCGGAAAGATCATTTTAACCCAATTCTTTTTATGGTATTAAGTCTTGGGCTCCTGATTATTTGGTTAGTGGTTCTATTTTTAGATTTTCATTTCCTTATTTCGTTATCAGTTTTAGCAAGTATTTTTATACTCTACTTTTATTATTTCAAAAATCGACTAAAGGCTCGAGTCATCAAATTTGATGATCGCTTTAAATTAGTTTTGATTCAAGAAAATAAAGAATACGTAATTCAAGACATTGCATTTAATTGGCACTATGAATTTTTAAAATTTAATGAAGGCTATCTATATAAACGTAAAGGAATCAATTACCATATTTTATCGGCTGAAATAAAAACCGAGACTTCTAATTTTCAATTTGTTCATGTCTTAAACCAATGGACAGAAGTTCCTAGACATTGGAAATATAAAGCTAATGTCAAAACTGATGATCCAAATACGGAATTATATTCAAGTAATTTAAACCCTTTAAAACTTTGGGTAATGGGATATAAACGAAGAAACCCAGAAATTTCTTTTTTTGAAAGTAAAAATGTTATCTAGAAAATAATAATTATTACTTTACATCTGTAAATCTTAATAAATTGGTATTTATTGAATTATAATGAAATCAACACTCCAATTAAACATAGATCCTAGAATGGAAGGCGTATTTGCTTCTTATCCTAAACAAGCAGCAAATAAACTCCGATATCTTCGAAAACTAATTATTGAAGAGGCAGAAAAGATAGAGAGCATCCATGAACTTGAAGAAACTTTAAAATGGGGAGAGCCTAGTTATTTAGTCAAAAAAGGAAGTACCATTCGAATGGATTGGAAAGAAAAAAAACCAGATCAATATGCGGTTTATTTTAAATGTACAAGTAAAATTGTTCCAAGCATTCAATCAAAATATAGCCATCTCTTCCAGATAGAAGGAACCCGAGCTTTAGTCTTTTCTTTAGATGAAATTATTCCTGAAAAAGAACTCCGTCATTGTTTTCGATTAGCCTTAACCTACCATCAAATAAAGCAGTTGCCTAATTTAGGAATTGATATGGCTGA
>JAHDCJ010000037.1 GCA_020629935.1 Saprospiraceae bacterium
TCAAAAAATTATTAGAGCGTTTTCCTGATTCTAAAGAATATCATCAAATTAAAAAGGTGATAGACGAGAATTTGAGGTAGACTTGGAGTTTATTTAAAAAGTGGTATATTGATCATTCTATTTTTATTTAAGACAACCGAACTTATAAGTCATGCGTATGTGCTCTAGGATTCAATATGTTATGCAAGGACTAATTAAGATGTTTTTAGGAGCTTTGATTTTTTTCTTTTTTTCGAAAGAAATCATGGCCCAACACATCCCACTTAAAAATGCTTCTTTTGAAAAATGGTCAAGTGGGGCAGATATGAAAAGGATAGACGATATTTCTAATATAGGATTTCCTTTCGATTGGTCAGAAAAGAACATAAGATATGTTTATGCTAAAGGACCCCAATATCGTAGAATCAAAAAAGAAGCATTTGATGGAAAATATTATGTGTTCTTGGTAGATTCAGAAAACCTGATACAGGAGTTGGAAGTACCTTTGCAAAAAGACAGTACCTATACGATTTTTCTTGCATTAGCCTTTGTAGAAAATCATGTTAGTGAGTATCCCAATCCACTCCATTTAAAAATATTGGGCAGTGAATTACCTAAAAATTCATTGGACTTTCCATTGGAAAATAAAGAGCTTGACTTTTTAGGAAAAACCCTAGTTGCAAGTCATACCAACTGGCTAATTCATGAAGTTACATTTAAACCTGAAAAAGATATCCGCTGCCTTGTCTTGCAAGCCAGCCGACTAAAGGCTCCTTATGATGGACATATTTTGATTGACAGTGTAAGTATTCTCCAAAATTATAAAAAACCGAAAGAGATTAGTTTGGAAAACAAAGTACTCGTTGATCAATTGGAACGACGATTTAAAGGAGGAGAAGATGCCTTTTTATCTCATTTTAGATCTTGGATGTTTTTTCCAAAAGAAACGAGAAATCATTGTCGTGTAGGCAGAGTGAACATGTATTTTAAAATAACAGAAAAAGGAGAAATTGTAGACCTTCTTTTTTCCAATGTACTTGATAAAGAAAGCATGCAAATGTTGACGAGAACATTTGTTGCAGTGAAAGACGAATGGCTTACTGGAGAAGAAGAAGAGGTTTCGATTACCTTTGCATTTGCCAAATCGGACATGCCTGAAATTGAAGGTGATTTAAAAGTTTTAGATACCATCACGTCACATGATTGTCCTAAAAGCGAGATGTTAGTTCAACGCTTAGAAACAGAAATGAAATCTAAATCCTTTGACGCAGCCGAAGTAACAATCAAAGAATTATTAAAGCGTTTCCCTGATTCTAAAGAATATCATCAAATTAAAAAAATCATTGAACAAAATAAGTAAGTGATAACATGCAAATCTTAATTAGTATTGGGTATTTATTGCTTTCCATCATTTTGGGAATTCACTTATATGTGGTGAGTGCTGTTTTTAAAAAAGTGGCTTCTTTTTCAAGAGAAGCATTGAATGAAGAGGAACTATACGAAAAGGATAAGGTAAGTGAGAAAGAGGCGAAGACCATCAATTATTTTAGTATGTTTTTGTTTGTCCTTCTTGGTGTTTTGATTTGGACTTTTCTTGGTATAACGGTCGGACGAGTCGCATTGGAAATTCCTTGGACAAATAAAATCATGTGGTTGATTTATTTTCTAATGTATTTTGTCTTTTTGCGTATTCCTTTTGGGATGGGAAATAAAATGATCAAGAAAAGTTTTGGCTTTGAAAAATTTCGTGAACAAATTTTCTTTTTTCTCGCTATGGTTATTTCTTTTGTTTTAACGATCCATTTTTATGAATCCTTTCCGCTGTTTTTGAAATGGCATTTGTTTCTTTTAGATTAAAGAAAACCGAACTTTCTTATTTACAAATTCGTTATACTGTTAGCTCGTAATTTTTACTTAAATAACTTTTATGTATATTTGTGTATTACATATTTGAATGTTCAATCAATGGATGCAAAAGAAATATTTTTAAATTGGCTGAAGAATAAAAAGAATCCGCCTAATGAACTTAATGTTCAATTAGCGAAGGAAGAAAATCTTCAATTCAATAATCATGAAATAAAAGCAGTAGATAAAGAAATAATTACGGAAGAAACCGTAAAGTCTGCTTTTGACTTAATACAACGCGCCATTTCAAAATAAGCGAAAATTTTATGTGGGATTTGGATTTGATTTCATCAGTTATTGGTAAATTTAAAACGAATATAGTTGTAGGAAAAGAATTGAAAATATACAGGTTACTAGACTAAAATTAAATCCATGACGATCTTCCAAACAGAACGACTAGACATCAATGAACTAAAACAAAAAGACTATCCCTTTTTTGTAGAGTTATTATCGGCACCTGAAATTATTGATCCTATTCCTCAACCTAAATGGTCTTTGGAAGAGATACAAAAACAATTCGAAAAGTTTACCAATTATCCAGTGCACCCTTTAGATCATGAAATCGTAGTATGGGGCGTTTTTGAAAAAAATAAAGAAGAAGTTATCGGATTATGCGCTTTATTAACCAACGACGAAAAAGACCGGGAATTGGCTTATCGGTTTAGAAAAAAGTATTGGGGCATTGGCTATGGAACGGAAGTCGCAAAAGGAACAATTGACTTTTGCTTTAACCAACTTGATCTCCATTTAATTACCGCAGACGTTAATACAGAAAATATAGGATCAGTTAAAATATTAGAAAAATTCCTAAATCCTATACGTGAATTTTATAACGAAAGAGATCAATGTACTGATAGACGTTATCATTTGAAAAAAGAAAATTGGTCTAAATAATTGCTTATCCTCTCCGCTCTCTTATTTCTTAAATAAAGGTTAAAGTTGCTTGCTTAATGGACTTCATTTAAACAATCGTGCATAATTGTTTGTTAGATGTGTGGTTAAAAAATGATGATAGTAAGTGATGGGTTCCTTTTAGTGTTTTGGTTAACGTCATAGGGTTTATGAATATTAAATCTATTAAGGAATCTATCGCTTATTTATTTTTCCTTTTACCATTCCCAATCACACTATAAAATTGAACGCTATGAAAAAGTATGTTGTACTCTTCCTTCCTATTTTATTTTTTATTCAATCTTGTGCCTTAAATTCAACAACTTACATTGATGCAAATAAATCTTTTGTCTTAGGCAAAGGTAAGCATGGAAGTTATTCGGCCAAAGTAGAAAATGCAGGTAAAACCAATGTGCAAGTTTTTCAAATTATTGAAGATCTCGCACCTGTCTCTTTAGGGGTTTTATCTTCTGGAGAAAAAGCAATGTATCCTGTAAAAAGAAACACGACCATCCGTTTTGAAAATGAAGGAAATGAAACGGCTAAAATTAAAATCAAAGCAAAAGGCGATACGAATTTGTCTATGGGTTATGTAGAAAACGAATAATAAAAAAAACGGCTAGTCCTTCATTTGGACTAGCCATTTTTTTATGCTTAGCCTTTAGATTTTGTTGTAGTAAATTCCATATAAAAAGGACTGACGGCCCGACCAGCCAAATCACGAAATTCACGATCTACTATCATTTGATATCTTTTGTCGGCTTCTAATTTTACTTGTAATATTAAGGAAGTATTATCTTCAGACCATTGTACTCCTTGAATGGGCGGAAAATGATCTTGACCCAAATCGCCTAATTTGAAATTTCGGAATCGGGTATTCATCGCAGTAGAAAAATCAATAGTGATCGTCTTTAAATTGGCATCGACTAATTGATCTACGGTCTCGATTTCTTTCATGCCAAGGACTTGAGGTTGCTTCGCTTCATACTCCTTTTTTAGATCTTCATACGGCTTAGATAAGTAATCGCTCTTATTTACAAAATCCTTAACCGCTTGTGCATTGGTACAATCGAGTTCAATGATTTCTTTGATGGCTTGGGCTTTGTCGGGTGTATTTTTATAATATCCTTCACAAATAGTATAACCCACATAATAGCCTAAATCTCTTACGCCAAATTCATTTTCGAAGTCATTATACAACCAATCATTCCAATTCGGACTAAACATCTCTTTTTGAAACCGTGTACGGACTGCTTCTTCATTTTCTTTACCAAAGGCAATTGCAGGCACAACGGATGCTTGCTCTGTGGCTAAGACGGAAATAAATTCAGCAACACCTTCAAAGATGGCCATGGATAATAGATCATTGCCATAATCTCCTTGCTGCGTGTGTACATACTCATGGATGTTTAATAAGACCACATCATCAATCGGATTGCTCTTAAAGTAAGCCGCTAGGTTTTCTCTTAATCGATCAGGTTGGAGTTCTTTAGATACCGTGTTGGTATCCGCTAAGGCAAGTTCAGAACCAATAAGCACATGGCCTTGATGGGCTTGTCCTCCAGTGCGCAATGCACCGATGGTAAAATATACATTCGCTGGTTTGAGTGGGGGATAAAGTAATCGCAATTTTTCAATATTCTTCTCAATATCTTTGGTGAATGATTCCGACTTCAACGTATTTGATCTTATCGATTCCCAAAACTTAGGAAAGGAGTGAATAGATTCAATATAAGATTGTGCGGTGTAATTTCGTTTGTCCATTATGGCTTTTAAACCCGGACTCCCTTTGTCAATATATTCTTTTTGAATAATGTCATATTGTTTTTTCGAATCATCAGTAGAAATAATCATATCATAAGCTTTCCAAAATCGATGGACATCACTATTTTGTACTAAGCTAACAGGTGTACTTGTTTTAAAATTACAAGATGCTAAAATAACGAGGGATAATAAATAAATTCTTTTCATGTGTTTAATTTTGATTGCAATATCAGCGCTTTGTAGTTAAGATTTTTCGTTTTTATCCGAACATCAATTATGCAAGGGTAAACAACTAAAAACATAAGAATAACTAGCTTCAATCCGTTGACCACGGAAAACCTGCATTTCACATAAAAAGGATTTTAGTATCTATAGAATTCATTACCTTGTAGCTATGAAGCCGATTCCTTTAAAATATCATGTTTTCTTTTGGCTCGCTTTTCTTGTGATGAGCGTGGCGATGTTGTCGCCCTATTATTTTAATTTATTTAAAGCGACGATGCATCGATTGGTATTCATCCCTGTTTGGTTAATTGCTACCTATTCCAATTGGTATGTGTTGATGCCTAAACTTTGGGATACCGGTCGGAAATGGATTTATGGTATAAGTATTTTAAGCTTGATATTTGTGTTAACGATTGTCCAGCGTATTTTTTGTATTCAATATATTTATCCCCAATATTTTTGGATGCGCGCTCCCAATGAAAAGGAATTGAATCCGTTTTGGTTAGAACCTTTTATTCAATTTGCAGGCTTCATTGCGTTCCCCGTGATTTTATCTTTTGGTATTCGCCAAGCGTGGAAATGGTATAATGAAAGTTATAAAGCAAAGCAACGTATTGCCGAACAACAAGAAGCAGAATTGAATTATTTAAAAGCTCAAGTCAATCCACATTTTCTTTTCAACACGCTAAATAATTTATACGGTTTATCTTTAGAGTCTTCTAATAAAGTCCCTAATTTGATTTTGAAATTATCAGACATCTTAAGTTATTCCTTGTATGAATCAAAAGTAGAAAGTGTATCTGTCAATAAAGAAATGGATCTTATTCATAAATTTATTGCTTTAGAAAAAGAACGATTTCAAGAGCGACTTGAAGTCGAAATAAACATAGCCGAAGATTTGAATATGGAATATCAAATCGCGCCTTTACTTATGCTTCCTTTGGTAGAGAATGCAATTAAACATGGCGTTGGACCATCGGATATTCCTGTTTTAATAAAAATGAAATTAAAGCAACAGGGAACATCGTTTCTGTTTGAAATTGAAAATCCGGCGCCTTCTCCAGATGATCAAAGAATAAAAAAAGTAGGAGGAATGGGCTTGACCAATTTAAAGCGAAGATTAGAATTACATTATCCCAATGCCCATCTTTTTGATATAAAAAGCGTAGATAATCAGTTTAAGGTTAAACTTCAAATAAGTACAAATGAATAATATTCGATGCCTTATTGTAGATGATGAAGTCGTTGCTCAACGGATCATTGCCAAATATCTCAACGACTTAAATGGTTTTGAAATTGTGGCTCGTTGTGCGAATGCAATGGAAGCGATGAAAGTTCTCCAAGAAGAAAAAATCGACTTAATGTTTTTGGATATTGAAATGCCTAAATTAAAAGGACTTGCTTTTTTAAAAACATTAAAAAATCCACCAGCCGTAATTATTACCACTGCCCATAGAGCATATGCTTTAGAAGGATATGACTTAGATGTCTTAGATTATTTACTCAAACCCATCGCTTTTGAACGCTTTATTCAAGCCGTTAATAAATATAAGAAACATCATCATCCGCCAGAGGTAGAAAAAGATAAGGCGACCCCAACAGGTAATGAAACACTATATGTAAAAAGTGATCGTAAGACCATTAAAATCGCTATTCCTGAAATTACGCATTTGGAAGGAATGAATAATTATGTGATTATTTATACGACAAAAACCAAACATATCGTCTACCGTTCCCTCACCGATTTGTTAAATGAATTGCCTAAAGACTTTATTCGCATTCATAAATCCTATGTAGTGCATACGGAAAAAATCACCTCTTTTACCAAAGAGCAAGTCACACTTGAAGAAATAGAATTGCCTATAGGAAGAACGTATCGAGCGGTTGTGGATCGGCTTTGATTATTTGAAAATAATTATCCTTTATTTTCAAATTGTAATTTCATTATTATTCGCTTCTAGCTTTTCCTTTATTTTGAAGTTTGATAAATGAGATTGTCAATGTTTCGCATTCAGTAACTCAAAATATTTATTTTTAACTGTAGGATACATTTTTAACTTATTTGTATTTGGGAAAAATGCTACATCTATATGATCCAATAACTTTAGCATTTCTTTTTGATTTAAAGAATTAGAATTAATTAAATTTGATAAAATAGATTTAATTATCCATTCTTTATCATCTCTTGTGAGGAGTTGCATTCCATCATTAAATAGATTAATTAATTCTTCAATTCCTTCCTCTTTTAAAACAATACTACTGTTTTTATAATGATATGTAAAAAGACAACTTTCCAAAAAGCTTTTATTGGAACGTGTAAAGTCGTATTTATTTTCTCCAATAAATTGAATGATTTTGTCTACTAAATCAAAGGCTTCAAAGATATCTTCCAGATCACAATGAATATCACTAAAGGATATAATTAATCCCAAGTCTAATGGCTCATTTTTTTGCTCAATAAGTTTTTCGATAATTCTTTTGGCTGAACTTAAATATTTTTTTTCATCAAAAAGATTCTCGTCAACAGCTATTCTTCTAACCTCTTTTAAGTGGTGTATTTCTTCCTCCAATTCAAATCCACTAGATAGCATATCCAAAGATTTTAAAATTTTCAAAAAGTTTTTATTGAGAGTGAATTTATCTTTATGATCAATATTAAATACCATTTTTAAATTCTTCTTTTAAATGTTATGTTACTTGCTAAAGTTGATTTTTCCTACTTTTTTATATCCTATAAAAAAGAGCGCTTGGTTATCTCTCAAACTCAATAACACCTGTTTTATTATTAATTCTTGGAAAATCTAAGTTGATATTTAATGCATTTGATAATGCTTTAATAGTACTAAATAAAACAATTGTAAATGTAGAATCAACAGTCATTAAACTAATTTCCTCTACTTTAACATGCAAAGTATTTATTTTTTCTTTAGAAGGATTATTATAATAGAAAAAAACAACACCCATTTCTATCGCATATTTAAACGGTGCAATAACATTAGCATTACACTCAGTAAATTCAACAAGAAAATTTTCGTTTTGATCTAAATTCGTTACAACGTTCAATGTAATATCACAGAAAAAACCTTTCTCTGCAATTTCTTGTTTTATTCTATATCTTCCTTTTTTAAAATTCATTAATCTTATTTTTTGATAAATAATTATCTCTGATACTTCTCTAATCCTGATTATCTTTCTAATCAGAAAAACATTAATCACCATCACATCCTACAAATCCTAATTCAGACCACTTGTATTTTTCCAGTATAATTAGAAGAAGATTTATTTAGTGGTATGCTTTTGTCGAAGAGAATTTGGCGTACCGTATGTTGCAAAAAAAATAAACATATAATTCTATATGAAATAATTTACTAAAATAAAATGAACGATTGATATTATTATCAAAAATGCTATTCTACCAATTAATCTTTTTGGTGAAATGGTAGTTTTAGCTCTAGTTTGGTGAACAAAAATCCAATAAAATATTCCTAAAAGAATAAGTACGATTATGTAAATAAAATAATGGATTTTAGGTAAAGTTAATATTCCTGTTTTTTCAAGAGAATTCAAAACTAAAATAATATTAATCGAGGAAATCAATGTGAAAAAAGAGATAGGATAAATGTCAGGCATTATTCCCCCTTTTTTTTGATAGAATAAATTCATCCCATCAAAAATTTCAAAAAACCATTTTGCTATCATTTTAACTAAAATTTTGCTTAAACCCTTTTAAAAATTACTTTTCCATTCTAGAAAAAGTACATTTGTCAAAATTAGAAAATGCAAGACGTTTGGAAATTTTCGTTTCAAAAATATTATTTCCTAAATCAACTACACCTGTATATGCTCTAAACTTAATTAACTAACACAAATTTATTAACATTAAAAAATTGCCCACATTGCTCCAATCCAAACATTCCTCCTCCGCTCATGGAGGTTGGATAAAAAAACTTATCTTTAAGGTATGAATTTATATACATTTATTTTAGAGTTTGATGAAGGTACTTACATCGAACAAATTGAAGCAGAAGATTTGATGCGTGCTATTGAAGGTTGGATTGATTATTTAAAAAATCAAACGAATGATATTCCTTCTTTAGATCATCAAACAATTTTGGATTTTGAATCCCAAATGAAATCGCAAGAAGAAGTACCCGTATCTTTAGATGGACTACGGAATGTATGGTGTTTAAACATGGAAAGTGAAGAAGGCTTAGCTTTGATTAATGTAGTACAAACCGCAAATTGAAAATAACGTTAGATGAGGTATGGGCTTTACTTTTATGGTGATAAGACATTCAACCAAAACGCTTTTGAAGCATTTTGCAAACAGCAAGAAGTCTTCGATGAGGATTCTTTTTTTGAAATAAAAAAAGAAGAAGGGGAGTATTGTTATTCGATAGAAGCCTACTTTAAAAAAGAAGATTTTAAAGACATTGATTTTCAAGTCAATTTTTTAACTGCATTTTGTAAAGCCTATACGCAGCGTGTTATTCTAGATGGAGAATGGTTGGCGCCAATGGCTTATATCCTTATTGAACCGAGTGGAAGCCGCTCTACCATTGCAGTTAATTTTGAAGAAATGGAAGCAGGACGCTTAACTTTTGACTGCTATAATGATTTGGTTTTTGGACGGTTCGTTTCTTCTGTAAAATTTTCGGTGGAAGCAATTCAAGAAGCAATGGAAGCTATTTTTGAGGGAAAGGTAAATGACTTGCGCATTCAATATGAATTACAAAAAGAAGGTAGAAGTTCTTTTAGCATAGGAAAAGAAAAATATCCAATACTTCAAAAAATGAATCATTTTTATTCTTTGTTTCCTTTAGGAAAAAACCCTTGGTTTTCCAATAAAAATAAAGCAAAAATATTTGTAGAAGGAATGGAGAAGTTTTATCAAAAACAACAAATTCCTATTGCTTGTTTTCCCGCAGGTTTTAGTATAATTGAAAATATTCCTGGAGGATCAGATAGCGAAGAGCATTTGATCTTAATTAATGAAAAGGGAAAAGAGAAAATCATTTATAAGGAGCGAAGAAAACGTTGGTAAAAGATGAACGAAAAAATAATTGCTATTGTTGAATACTTAAAGAAGCAAGCATTAAAAATTAATGTTCCTTTTCATCTATTGCCATCAGAAAAAGTTCAAGACGATGGAGGACCACATTTAGCCATTTTAGAAAATGGAGATTATGCTTTAATTTATACCGAACGTGGGCGAGTCAATAAAAAGAAAACAAGCAAAAAACTAGAAACCATTGCATATTGGGTTTTTGATGATATTACTTTTGGTATGGCTTGTAGTTATGAGCTTCAACATCGTAAAGAAAATGTGGATTGCCGTCGGATGATTTTTGACAAACAAGCTGAATTGATGACGACGATTGAAAATGAATGGGGAATACAAATCCGCGCAAGGCATCAAGAAGTCTTAGCTAAAAGTCCATTTGATGATTGGTCTGATGCGCGCGTTTTCTATTGTGTAGAATTACGAAAAAAAGGCTTCTCCGAAACAGACATTTGGAATAAAGCTTGTGAAAAATACCCTTTACCTTAAATCAATTTTTAAAAAACGAAAATGAAACACCTCGGATACGAAACAGATTTATTCCTATTAGCTAAAGATGGAATAATCACAGCACATGAAGATTGTATATCCGTAATCACACCCGATAATCCGACCTATTATTTTGGAAATTTTTTGTTGTTAAAATCACCGCCTAAGAATGAAAATAAAAGAGAAATTGAAAAACGATTTGAAGCATTAGTCGGAATAAATTCGGTATCTCATCATAAAACGTTTTGCTGGAATCCTACGCAAAAAACGGATATCTCTCATTTTTTAGAAGAAGGATATGAATATGAAGAACGTCAAGTCTTGACCGCGAAAGCAGATGATCTTATTGCTCCTAAAAATCAAAATACAACTATTCTTATTCGTCCTTTTTCTTCAAAAGAAGATTGGGAGCAATGGATTGATTTAGTTGTGGAAGAACGTGACGAAGGACATACTGCCGATCGTTTTCGGGTGTATGCTGAAGGGAAAGCACACTCATTTCAGCGATTGCACAAAGATGGAAAAGGTAATTTTTATGGCGCATTTGTAGGTGATGAATTAGCTGGAGCCTTAGGTCTTTTTCATCAAAATAAATTGGGTCGATTTCAAGAGGTGTTGACCAAAACCGCTTTTCGTAGACAAGCCATTTGTAAGACCTTGGTATATACCATTTGTAAAGAAGCTTTTGAATCTTTGGATGATTTAGTCATTGTGGCTACAGATGGAGAACAAGCATTAAAGATTTATCAATCCTTAGGATTTAAAGCCAAAGAAAGACAGGCAAGTTTGTGTTTTTGGAAAAAGTAAAAATTTTGAAATAGTTATTTAATTCAGAATTAAATTCTTTTTTGGATTAATTTTTACTTTTTTTAGTTTAATATTTGGATTTATTGAAAAATAATAATACATTAGGGTATTGTTAATTTAAAGCATTAAATCAATTACATTTTCCTCAAAAAACAACATCTTAATTCTTTTAATTTTTATGATAGTTTACGTCCTGTGAACAACATAAATAATTAACCAAAACGAAAATTGATTGAGGGCTTTTAAAACTTTTAAATATGGAGCCGCCATACTGTTTAAAGGCAAGTGACTTCGCTCGCTTGCCGCTAATTTCGAAAAAATAATGCAGTTGAGCCTATTAACAAAAGGTGTACTTGGGTCTCTTAGAAGATACCTACACAAAAAGTAATTTAAAAATAGGTCTTTGTTATTCTACCTGAAAAAATGAAATAACAACCTGCTAAAAAAAATTAAAGAAGATTGTCTGACTTAACAATCTTCTTTTTTTTATGCCTAAAATTATTTTATTTCTTCCATAAAAATAGAAAGCATTCCTTTCTTTAAGTCTTCGCCATAGATTTGTTCTATTCTATTATATATCCAACCATCTAATTGCAATCGACGATTACCTAAATCTATAAATAGTAAATAACGATAACGCGATTTTTTACGATTTAAAAATTTTACCCATAATCCATTCTTGTCATCAGCATAACGAACCCGCTTTTTTTCTAATAAAGTATTTAGCGAATTTTCTAAATTATATTCTTCATAGATACCATCTAGTGCTTTGATTGATTTATCGGTATACTTAATAGCAAGTGCCCATGAATTACTTGCACATTGATAACCATCAAAAGTAGTCGCTTCATGAAACAACGTGGGGATAGGAAGGTCTAAGAAAATGGGCGTTGATTTTACTTGTTTATGTGTAGCCGATAAGACTCCATTTAATTTCAACGTGGAAAAACCACATCCCCCTATTATGCAAATTAAAAGTAAAGGAAAAAATATTTTCATGTTAAATTTAAAATTTGATTATTTGAATAACTTTAAAATACTTAACTTCTAGGCAGTTAAAAAAGAGCCTAAATGAGATTAATTAATTTACTTTTGTTTTTATGTCTTTGCTTGGGAATAGGTAATCCATACGAAGCATATACGCAAAAAAGAACTTCGATCGAAGTTAAAAAAATAAATCCTTTACCTAGCCTTAAAGGAGAATTAATGGCAGGAGCCGCATCCTTTGATATTACGCCTCCGCCTGGGTTTGCCTCTGGTGCCCGATCGAAAACAGGGGTTAAAAATATGCTTGGATTTCGTACCCGACTAAAATCAAGAGTGTTTTGTATTCGAGATAAAGAAGGAACCAATGTGGCCATTGTACAACTCGACTTAGCTTTTGGCTCTCTAATAATGCATCATCAAATTGCAGAGGCCATTGCCGATAAAACAGACATTCCCATTCAAAATATTGTATTGACTTGTACACATACGCACTCTGGTCCTACAGGCTATTGTGGAAATGATTTTTATAATAAACAAGGAGGAGCAAAACCTGGTTTTGAACCCACCATGTACCACTTTTTAAAAGATCAAATTATTGCTGCAATTTTAGAAGCTCATGCTCATATGCGTCCAGCAAAAATTGCTACAGGGAAAATTGATATTCATGGCTTTACTAGAAATCGTGCCATTTCAGCATACGTTCGAAATGAAGGAAAAGAAGACTTAAATCATAAAGACCCTACACTTATTTTCGAAGCCATTAATCCTACCATGTATATGCTACGAGTCGATGTCTTAGAAAATGATACTTACCAACCACTAGGTGCATTCTCTACTTTTTCTGTACATGGCACTGGAATAGGAGATAAAGTAGATGTGTTTAATGCGGATGTATTTGCTTATGCTCAACGAGATTTAGAATGGCAAATTAAGGCGGAATACAACACGCCTTGGGATCCTGTACATGCGTTCTGTAACGGTACCGAAGGTGATGTAGCACCTAATCTTCCATTTTATAAACCCAATGGAAAAGAAACCAAACGGGTGCCTGTAGATTGGTTAGCGGCTAGAGGAATAGGTCAAGGTATCGGACAAAAAGCTTGGGAGCTTTTTCAATCTCTTGATGATCAACTCAAAGACGATGTAAAGATTCAAGTCGCAGTTAGAGAAATTGATATTAGTGAAAATAATGTGATTGATGATATAAAAATTTGTAGAAAACCTACTGTGGGTCCCGCAACGATGGGAGGAGCTTATGAGAATCGATCTTTACTCGCGTATATCTTCAATGATGGTACCATACAAACAGAAAAGAAACTAGTTGGGAAAAAGAGATTACATGGAGAAAAACGCATGTTTCTTAATTTGATGATTCGGGTATTTAATCCGCCAAGAATGTATCCTAGAGATGTGATGTTCCAATTGATTCAAATTGACGATTTTCTATTGGTGCCCTTGCCTTGGGAAGTAACGACCACTGCTGGGCAACGGATGGCTGCAAAAATTACAGCGGCGTATCAGGAGAATAATAAGACCGTTCCAAAGTATATCGCCATCGCTTCGCTTTCCAATGATTATTTAAGTTATGCGACTACTCCAGAAGAATATTCTAAACAATTATATGAAGGAGGACAAACCATTTATGGAAAAAATACAACGCCTTATATTACCGCTCAACTTTATCATTTAACCAATGATTTAATTCAACAAGGTGCTTTGGCAGAGTTACCCAATGAATGGAAAGTCAATCTGAAAACCAATGCTTATGCTCCAAAAGAAGAAAGTAATTTGGATCAACGAAAAATAACAAAAGATCCTGCATTGTTTTTTCCAGACACCACCAAAGTTGTTCCAGAAGCATATTGGAAAATAAGTTGGGTAGATGTGATGCCAAAAGATATTCAACTCCATAAACCAATTGTATATATTGAAAAGAGTAGCGATAAAATCAACTGGTCTACCTTCTATACGGAAATCCAACCGATCACAGACGAAGGCTATGATATTGAAGTGCGACTAGATAAAAAAGAAAAAGGTACCTCTATTTATTCGGCCAAATGGTATAACCCAGAAAAGGAAGAAAATAGTTTTTATCGTTTTGTGATTTTACCTCGAAATGAAACACAAGAAATTTTGTATTCAACAGCCTTTAAATAACTTGTGCTTTTCGCATCATTCGGCGGAGCAAAGAAGGGAAAAAACGTTTTAGATAAACACCCATTACTTCTTTTCCTCCAATATAAACCTCTGGCTTTTTCTTTTGGATAGCCTTTAATATTTTCTGTGCACATACTTCAGGAGGCATCCCCTTAGCAGAAGAAGGGTCCATGGTGTTTTGCTTATGCCCATCACCTAGAAGCGCATTTAAAGATACCTTTGTCTTTATAAATCCAGGACAAATTAAACTAACAGCAATTTGATGGTCATGGACTTCGGCTCGCAAGGCATCATAGAAACCATGTAATGCATGTTTAGACGCACAATAACCCGAACGTAAAGGCGAAGAAAATTTTCCCATTAGGCTAGAAATACAAACGAAATGACCTGCTTTTCTTTCTAAAAAATGAGGAAGTAAAGCTTGGGTTAATGCCGCTGCTCCAAAAAAGTTGACTTGCATGATTCGATCTAAAACAGGTAATTCCAGATCCTGTACTAGTGCTCGTTGAGATATGCCTCCATTATTAATTAGTATATCAATTTGATCTACTTGTTGTAAAGCCAATTTTACCTTTTGATTTAAGTCATGATATTCGGCTAAATCTAATGCTAATATATGTACTTGCTCAGGGTAGGCGCAATGCGATTTAACCCGTTCCAATTCGTTCGTTCTTCTAGCGGATAAAATAAGTCGAGCACCTTTTGAAGAAAAAGCATAGGCTAAAGCTTCACCAATGCCCGAAGAAGCCCCAGTAATCCAAATGGTTTGATTTTTAAAATTCATAAGATCGAAAATAATATCTTTTTTGTACAAATCAAGAAGGGCAATAAAAAAACCGAATTCTCCATTCGGAAAATTCGGCTCATATTGTTTGTAAAATCTATTTTGGTACAGGTAAACCTGTGTATTATTTTTCGTCTACGTCTTCTTTTATTAAACCTAGAAAATCATCTAAAGAGGGTTCTTCTGGATGATGTTTACTTATAAATTTATGATTTTTATCGAAAAGGAAAAAAGTAGGCACATTACAATATCCAAAACTGGAATCAATTTCATAATTAGTATCTTTCATGAAATAATTATTCGGGCCTAAAGCAATCGCATGATCGAAAACAAAATTTTGTACATCTTTATCTTCTCCCCAAGTAACCCAAACTAAGGTGATTTTTCCTTTAAGGTCGTTATATTTTTTATAGTGATTGGCAAAGTCTTGACAATGGTCACAGGTTGGATCAAAATAGATGGCCACTACAGGTTTGTCTTTTGGAACATCCCAATTGCTATAACTCACCTGATCATCAATAACAGGATATAATAACTTGAATTTAAATTCAGGAAGGGTATCTAATTTTACCTCATCTTGTGCAAAAGCGTTTAGGCTTAAAAATAAGGTGGCTAACAGAAATAAAAGATTTAATTTTTTCATAAACGTGTGGTATAAATTAGTTCAATAGTGCAATATCCAAAACTATACCATTTTATCTAAAATGGAGTATATTTTTTTCTACTTTTTGAAATTAAGTAATTAAGTAAATCAGGAGATAATTTATTTCTTATAGTTTATTCTACTGATTGTCAGTTATTTATGTTTTTTTGTTGAAAAAATTGGCATAGTTCTTGTCTATAGTGGATTGACCTTCCAAAAATCAATTGACTTTGTTGTCCCCAACAACCGATGTTTCAAAAAGTCAGTTTTATGAAAGCTTTAACGTAAGCTTTAACCTATTTTCTCAATCAAAATAACAAATTTATCATGAACAAATTTAAACATGTTCTAATGGCATTGCTATGCCTAAGCTTTTCTGTCAGCACTATTTTTGCCCAAAGTGCAGACAAACCCTGGAGTATTGGATTAACTGGAGGTAAAATGACCTACAACGGGGATTATGGAAATGGATTTTTCAATTTTGATCAACCATTTCATGGACAAGGTGGACTAATTTTGAAACGCTACCTTAACTCATCTCTTGATCTTTCTGTAGAAGGAACCTATGGCCGTACAGGATATTGGATTGCAGGTCAATCCGATTACTTAGCTAATATGTTTTTTGGAAATGTAGAAGCCAACTACAAATTTAATAATGGATACATTTTGAGTGAAGATGCTCGAATTGCTCCTTTCATTTTTGCAGGTCTTGGCGTAGGAAGTTTTAATCCTGTTGATGGTCGAGGAACAAAAGCGACTAACTTTATTGTACCTGTAGGATTAGGTACAAAAGTAAAGATTATTGATGATCTTGATTTCTTTTGGAAAAGTACATTCGGCGCAGAATTTGGCGATAAAGCTGATGGCGTTGATTTCGAAAAGAATGAAAAATTATTGCTTCACCAAATCGGTTTTCAAGTTAATTTTGGCGCTGGAAAAGACACCGATGGTGATGGTATAAGCGACAAAAAAGATGCTTGTCCTGAGGTACCTGGTTTGAAAGAATTTAGCGGTTGTCCTGATACGGATGGTGACGGTATCACCGATGCGAAAGATACTTGTCCAAATGAAGCAGGGCCTGTTGAATTTTTGGGTTGCCCAGATTCAGATGGTGATGGTATCGCAGACAATAAAGATGCTTGTCCAAATACTGCTGGATCAAAAGCATTAAATGGCTGTCCTGATAGCGATGGTGACGGTATTGCAGATAACAAAGATAACTGTCCTACCATAAAAGGAACCAGTGCAAATAAAGGTTGTCCAACAGTATCAAACGAACATAAGACCGTGTTCTTAGAAGCTTTAAGAGGAGTAAATTTTGAGACTGGAAAATCAGTAATCAAAACAGAGTCTTATGGAATCTTAAACAAAGTAGCACAAATTATGAATGATAATCCTCATTATAATTTGGCTATTGAAGGTCATACGGATAATGTTGGAGAAGATGCGTCAAACATGACCTTGTCTCAAGACCGTGCAAATTCTGTAAAAACATATTTGACCAATAAAGGCGTTTCTAGCAGCCGAATGACTGCTCAAGGATTTGGAGAAACTCGTCCAGTTTCTACAAATGAAACCAAAGAAGGTAGAGCAGAAAACCGACGTGTAGAATTTAAAGTTAGCTTTTAATTAAAACTAATTTTTAGCAAAAGTCAAAAGGTTGCCAGTTCTCACTGGCAGCCTTTTTTATTATTTTTATTTAACTTGTTTTTATTGTTTTTCAATTTGTAATATCCGTTGATTCAAATTAAACGGTTGTAGGGTTTTTCGATCTGCATCCATTAATTCTAAGGTATAAGTCCCTAAATTTAAATGACCAATAGGTAGTCGAATTTGTGTGGTTCGTTGATCAAAATACCAAAAGAAAAGTTGTTGCTCTTTATAATCTAAAATTCGAGCTCTTACTGTGGTAGTATTCCATGAATCAAAAGGAATAGCAATTTGAATATAACCAGGTTTGATAGAAAAATCTAATTGAGCTAGTAACTGATTATTGTTTTGAAAAGAGAAAGATGGTTTGCTATTAATAGTAATCATCCGAGCTTTTCGAGTAGTAAAAAAACTAAAAAAAGGCTTTCGTGTTTTTACTGTTTTTGTTTTCTTAATGACTTTAGATTCAATGCTCTTTTTCTCCAATTTAATTGGACTCGCTTTGATTGGGATTTGTTTGGTTTTAGAGGGTTTTGATTTCCTTGATAGTGCGGCAGTCTTTTGAGGCAACAATTGTGTGCTGTGATAGGGAGAATAACTTCCACCAAAAGATTGCGCAATTATACTTCCTGAAAGAAGCAAGCTAAAGCTTCCAGTAATAATAAGATGTCGCCAGTTTGTAGACATGTTAAATGTAGTTGTGTGATTGCGTAAAGTTTGTGGGGTAGAAGTAAAAGTAATAAATTTATTAAACATCTTCAATATTCATTGACTTTATTCTAAAGTATAGGGAAGGAATAATTCTGGCCTGTATTCAAAGTGCATGGTGTCAAAATGATACCATTTCCCACCCCAAATAAAATGATGCTTTTCAAAAATCCGAACAATTTCTAATGGAATCTGATTTTTATAATTTGGAAATGCTTCCCCTTCTTTATAAACCCATTGCCAATAATTGGCGTATTGAATATTAATGTCAATCGTGATTCCAAAGCTATGCATACTTAGTCGATCTGTTCCTGCAATTTTCCGCCAATTAAATGTGCCACCTGGATTTTGAAGAAATTTATGTAAATGAGGTAAAGTATCTAGTGTATTGGATATTTGTTGTAAATGTTGATCTACTTGGTTTATACTTGAAACCAAAAGTAGTTGATTAACGGAAGAAGGCAGCCAGTAGACGGTGTCTAAATTTTGAGCAACTTGTGTTTTTGTTTCTCCATACATTTTTTTGAAAAAATCTTCATTCCGTATTCTTCCCGGATCTTCATTGATTTCGGGATTGGAGAAAGAAGAAGGGTAGGGGAAGAAAAGCATATCTTCTATATCTGGATTAGCTATTTTTTCTTCAAAATTCTTTTCTATTTGATCATCATAAATCGATTGATTTCCATCTTTCCAATATAGGATGTTATTGCTTATGGAATCTATATAATTAGGATAAGCTTGTACCAATGGATGTGGTATCCATAACTTGTTGTCTAATGAAGATTCGATTTTTTCTTCTTGTTTTTCATCCCCAAAACAAGAAGAAAAGAGTAAAATGAATCCAATAAATGAGATCGATAATAGACGCATAAATAAACAACTTGGTTAAAAAGAAAGCCAGTTCATTTTTTATTTGTACTTTTGAAATACCTGAAAAGAAACTTTCTCGGAATTTCCTCCTAATATACACTAAATACGTAAACCAAGGTACACGTATTTAATTCATGGAAAATTAATATGCAATTAGACAAGGATAATGTTTTATTTAATCAAGCGGTAGACTTGGTCAAACATACACGTCGCTCATTATTTATTACTGGAAAAGCAGGGACTGGAAAAACAACCTTTTTAAAATTTATTCGAGAAGAAGTAGATAAACGAACAGCAGTGGTAGCGCCCACTGGCATCGCTGCTATCCAAGCAGGAGGAGAAACCATTCATTCTTTTTTTCATATTCCGCCGAGTGTTTATATTCCAGGAGATCGCCGTTTGCGACGAAAAGCGGATCCTGATGACCCCGACAGGAGTAATATTTATGATCATTTTAAATACCGAGAAGAAAAGCGACAATTACTAAGAGAATTGGAACTTCTTATTATTGATGAAGTGTCTATGGTTCGTTGTGATTTGTTGGATGTGATTGATCGCTTACTCCGAATTTTTGGAGAAAAACCAAGTCTTCCTTTTGGTGGTAAACAAGTAGTGCTAATTGGTGATCCTTTTCAACTGCCGCCCGTAGCGAAAACGAATGAATGGGATTTGTTGAGTGATTTTTACCCCAATCCCTTTTTCTTTTCGGCCAAAGGATTCCCTCAATTAAATCCGGTTTGTTTGGAATTGCAAAAAATCTATCGACAGACGGACATG
Organism: Saprospiraceae bacterium; assembly: GCA_020629935.1. Taxonomy (GTDB): domain Bacteria; phylum Bacteroidota; class Bacteroidia; order Chitinophagales; family Saprospiraceae; genus JAHDCJ01. The sequence goes on from JAHDCJ010000037.1 coordinate 19,699, forward strand.
AAATTTATTAGCCTACTTAATCGAGTTCGAAATAACACCATTTCTAAACGTGATGTAGAATTATTGAATAAGAAAGTCATGCCTAAAGGTTTTGATTTTTCAGCAGCAAACTATATTTTCTTAGGCACGCATAATCGAACCATTGATCAAATTAATGAAAATAAATTAAACCAATTAGAAGGAGAGCGATTTGAATATAAAGCAAAAGTAGAAGGGAAATTTCCAGAAAGAGATTTTCCTACCTATAAAAAATTACCCTTGAAAAAAAATGCACAAGTCATGTTTATTCGAAATGATTCGAACGAACCTAAACGCTATTTTAATGGGAAAGTTGGCACCGTGATCAGCCTGAAAAAAGAAGAAATTATTGTTGAATTTAAAAATGGTAAAACGGTAAAAGTAGGAAAAGATAAATGGGAGAAAGTTCGATACAAATGGAATAAAAGATCTAAATCTGTGTATGAGGAAATCGAAGGAACTTTCGAACAGTTTCCTTTAAAACATGCTTGGGCAATTACTGTACATAAAAGCCAAGGATTAACTTTTGAACGAGTCTATGCTGATTTGGCAGAAGCCTTTGCCCCAGGTCAAATCTATGTCGCATTGAGCCGATGTACGGACATGGAAGGTTTAAAATTAGTACGCCCAATTAATCGATTTAAAATTACTACAGCAAAAGAAGTGTTGCATTTTGCAGAACAATTAAATCTCGATTTTGAAATGCCTCATGAGTTGCGAATGGCTAAAGCAGATGAAAAATTAGATGCGGCCAATGAAGCATATCATCATCAAGCATACCATCAAGCATTATTCCTTTTTTTAGAAGCCATTAAATTAAACGAAGCATTACCCGTAGATGATTTTATTGAAAAAATAGCCAATGATTTAAAAGAGAAAGCAAAAGATTAAGTCAATTGTTTAATCGCCATTTGGGCAATGGTTTCTCCAATAGAAAGACAAGAGGTCGCCGCAGGAGAGGGCGCATTACCCACATGAATTTGTCCTTTTTTTTCTATAAATAAATAATCATCCACTAAACTTCCATCAGGCCGGCATGCCATGGCTCGGACACCCGCACCTCCTCTTTTTACATCTGCGGCGGTGATCGATGGAATTAATTTTTTCAATGCTTTGACATAAGCTCGTTTACTAAAACTTCGATGTAATTCACCCACTTCTGTACGCCAATGTTGTCGAGCTAATTTTCGAAATCCTGAAAAGCGTATGGTTTCCCATAACTCACCTAAATGAATATCTCGCTTTTTATAACCTTCTCTTCGAAAAGCTAAAACGGCATTTGGGCCAGATTCAATTCCGCCATGAATCATCCGTGTAAAATGTACACCAAGAAAAGGAAAGTTAGGATTGGGGACTGGATAGATTAAGTGATTGACAAGATGCTGTTTTTCTTTTTTTAACTCATAATATTCTCCACGAAAAGGAAGAATTTGAAAGCCAGGTTCATGACCAGCTAATTGAATGAGTCGGTCTGCATATAGTCCTGCACAATTTATAAATAAGGAAGATTCAATTCGTTGATTAGCGGTTTCTATAATTTGAGTTTGACCTTGTGATGCAATAGCTTTTACTGGTGCATTGCATAAAACTTGACCACCCCAATTCGTGATTTGTTCTACTAACTTAGCGGCTAGAAATTTGTAATCTGCAATGCCTGCTTGGGGAACTCTTATGGCAGAAACGCCCGTTACATAAGGCTCAATTTTTTTCATGGCTTCCTGATCCAGAATATCTAAATTATTTAAACCATTGGCTAAACCACGCTGATAGATTTTCTGCAATAAATGTTCCTCATTTACATTGGATGCAACAATGATTTTACCACAAATGTCATAGGCAATTTGATGTTGATTACAAAAGTCGATGAGGTATTGATAGCCTCGAATACAATTTATGGCTTTTTTACTATTGGGGGTATAATAGATGCCAGAATGGATAACACCACTGTTATTTCCACTTTGGTGAGCGGCTACTTGTGCTTCTTTTTCTAAAACGACTAGTGAAGTGTTGGGCTGATTTTTTAAAATTTGATAGGCTGTAGCTAAACCTACAAGTCCTGCTCCTGCAATACAGACATCGGTTTTCATACAGGGCGTTTATTATCGTTCAATTCTTTATGGCGTTTAATTTGGCGTCTTAATTTTTCGGTAACTTCCGCAAGCGATTTTTCTAAAGAGTCTGAAGACTGTTTGGCAAATAAGTTTTGTCCGGGTACATCGAGTTTAACTTCTACCAAATAAGTGTCAGGATGCTCTTCTTTTTCTTTTCGAATAAAAACAGAAGCTTGACCAATACGATCATAGAACCTTTCCAACTTTTGAAGTTTTTGGCTGATGAGATGTTTTTGCTTCCGCGTAATTTTGGTATTTGATTCTGTTTGAATTTGCATGGGAGGGATATTTATTTCTAAGGTATAAAATCTGAACATAAAAATCAAAATTACCTGCCTAAGATTTTAAGAATATATTCGATAGTAAATAAGGTATAATCTTTAGGCTTCTTTTGTTTCATTTAAATATAAAAATGAACCATTCATTTGCCCAAATCATCGATTCACTCATTTCGTTTTTTTTAGTCTATATTCTGAATTAAATTAGCATTCGAAAGGAAACATATTTCTTTTTAATCATTGGGTTTTGTGGAAGTGGAATACGCAAATCTCAGTAAAATTCACAAATTGAGCGGCGATGAATTGCTTTTTTTTGACAGTGTGAAAATCGTTTTGGAGTTTCGGTTTTCAGATGGATTGTGGATGAATGAAATCAAAAAAAAGCATGACTTAGCTTTTTCCGAGCACCCGAAGATCAACATATTGAAAAGGGAGTCTGGTCTTCGGGTCGTTCGGAAATTTAAAGCAGAATGAAATTAGTCATTTTTTTGATGAAATGGAATAAAAAAAGAAGAAGATAAATGCCTGATGAAAGATAGATTTTAAAACTATAATTTACGAATTAATTAAATGTTGTTTTTGTTATATGTGATTTAAACCAATATGTTTGTCGTTGTGAAAACAATGGTGCAAAGGAATCTAAAGATTTAACAAGTCGTCATTCCTGATTTTGGTTTATCCACAAAGGAGAGGGTGAATGTGGATAAAATGTACTCGCAAAAAAGTGAAATCATTAAGAAATTTCTTTTCTTTGTCAACAAGAACGAAAGTAGGTTTTTTTTCCAACGAGAAATATAACCTGAAGGAGAGCTTTCGTGGCAAAAAAAGAAGGAGCTAAGCAAGACGCATTTATGGGCATGAATCCACCAAATACATTTAGTGATCCGTTTTTAAATGAGATTGATTTAACAGTGAGCGCTTATCACGGACTAATCCGTTATTTAAGCGGAGTCATTGAATTTGACCTTGCCATTAAAGATATTCGACTAAGTGATGCCATCTATTGTTTTGAAGAACTTATTCGCAAAGCAGACTCTAAACAACATTGTCTGGTAATTTCTAATTTATCACACAAAACTTGGATGGAAATGGAATTTGCTATTCAAGAATTTGGGTTGAAATTCGAAGAAAACTTTCCTTTCTCCACTAGTGAATTTCTTTATGTTGGAGAAGATCAATTAAGTTTAGAAATGGGCGATCATCATTCCGATGAAGATTTTCTTCGCGCTTCTGGAAATGCAAGCTAAGTCCATATTTTTGTCCTAACTTATCTGTTGAATTATTTTATTATTAAACATGGGTTAAAACATTATCTGAATGTTTCTTCGTATTAGACGATGAATCAATTTGCGGTAGATTGAATACTACAATAAACTACTTCTTGTTTTAAACCTTAACCTTTCGTTGGCTTATTGAAACAAAAAATCTATCTTCATTTTTAGGAATAATATCCACTCACTAAAAAATGAAGAAATGAGCGATAAATTTACCCATTTAGATGCAAGTGGAAATCCATCTATGGTTAATGTAGCTAAAAAGAAAGTTACACATCGTACAGCAATGGCTCGTAGTATCATTGCATTACCTAAAGAAGTTATTCAACTTTTTGAAAAAGAAGATATTCAAACTAAAAAAGGGCCTGTATTTCAAATCGCCATTATCGCTGGAATAATGGGCGCCAAAAAAACAGGAGAACTTATCCCGCTTTGTCATCCTTTAGGTTTAGAAAATTGTGAAATAAAAATTGCACTCAATCAAAAGGAAGAAGTCGTGGTAGAATGTACTGCTTCCATTACGGCAAAAACAGGAGTAGAGATGGAAGCGCTTATGGGAGCAAGTATTGCAGCCTTGACCATTTATGATATGTGCAAGGCATTTTCTCATGAAATTGTAATTAAAGAAACGTATTTGGTTAAAAAAACGGGAGGCAAAAATGACTATACCAGAAAATAAACATCAGAAACATCCCAAATTGATAAGACCTGATTTGGGCGAATTTGCTAGAAAAGAATGGGGCTTTCTTGGAACAAGTTGTGGGAAAATTCAAGAAGTAGCAAAAAAAATCGCCGCTCCTTTTTCAACGTCCTTTAATATCGCTTATGTAGATGCAGAACACCCAAAAGAAAACGGAATAGCAATAGATGGTTTTAAAGAAGATCCATTTCTAATGACTTACACAGATAAAATTAATTATCATCAATTGGAATTCGAATCATCTTTTGATCGCTTTCAACGAAGAAGATGGTTTAATGAAGTAGACATCGCATTCATCAACGGAAATCATTTTAAGGCTGCCCGACAAATTGTTTTTATTGATGCGGCAAAAGAAGATTCCTTGAAGAGAAAAGTGGACCGTTTATCTCAAGTCGATTTATTTATTCTTTGTGGAAATCAATCGGCACCATTTCAGTTTTTGGAAGAAGCATTGCCCCATTTTAATGAAATCCCCGTGTTAAAAGAAGAAGATCACGAAGCGATAATCAACTTTTTTCAAAACCAATTAAATTCGTCTGTTCCTCCAATTTATGGCCTTGTCTTAGCTGGAGGGAAAAGCATACGAATGGGACAAGATAAAGGAGCGATTAAATATCATAATAAACCCCATCGGATTTATACCGCAGAATTATTAGATTCCTTTTGCGATCGTGTTTTTATTTCTGGAAGAAAAGAACAAGCACAAAACATAGAAAAAGCATTTCCCTTTTTGGAAGATCGAATGATTGGACTTGGGCCTTATGGGGGGATACTCTCTGCCTTTATTACCAATCCCAATGTGGCTTGGTTAGTGTTAGCATGTGATTTACCATTTGTAAACTCGGCCACAATTAAACAATTGATAGAAGGAAGAAATCCATCGAAGACTGCTACTGCGTTTTATAATGAAGAAACGAATTTCCCCGAACCATTAATCACGATTTGGGAGCCTAAAGCCTACCTCCCTTGTTTGAGTTATTTAAGTCAGGGATATTCCTGTCCGAGAAAAGTATTGATTAATGAATCAATTGAATTGCTTCACCCCAAAGATAAGGGTGATCTTAAAAATGCAAACGATAAAAAAGCTTTAGAAGAAGCCATGAAGAAGATTCAGGAACAATAAAAAAACATTGGTTTGTTTCTGTCAAAGCTGTGTAATGATTTAAAAAGGACTTGACAATACAAGGAGAAATAATGTACATTTGAATATCCCCCCAATGTATACTCATCGAACGTTTTTTTAAACGCAACCAAAAAGTTTATTTTTTATTTATTGAATTCCTAATCAATATAGCTTAGGTTTTGGATGTTTTAATGTACCTTGTAATCATCTTATAAAAAAGCAATATGTTGATAGATACTCATGCGCATTTGTATGCCAAGCAATTTGATCAAGATCGAGATGCAACTATACAAAGAGCTATTGAATTAGGAATAGAAAGATTTTACTTGCCCAATATTGATTTAGAATCCATTGAGGGTATGTTACAATTGGAAAAAGATTATCCCAATCATTGTTTTCCTATGATGGGATTACATCCTTGTTCTGTAAAGGCAGACTACAAGGAAAAATTGAAAGTAATAGAACAATGGCTTGAAAAACGAGAATTTTGTGCTGTTGGTGAAATTGGTATCGATCTTTACTGGGACAAAACGTTTTTTGAAGAACAGAAAGAAGCGTTTAAAATCCAGATTGATTGGGCTAAGAACTTAGAAATTCCTATTGTAATTCATGCAAGAGAATCTTTAGAACCCATACTTGAAATTGTAGAAGCAAACTATGACGAAAGACTTACTGGAGTATTTCATTGTTTTAGTGGAACACCAGCACAAGTAAAACGAGTACAAGCACTTGGGTTTTATATGGGAATTGGCGGCGTATTGACATTTAAAAAATCAGGATTAGATCAATTGGTAGAAGCACATATTCCGCTTCAGTCGATTGTGTTGGAAACAGATGCTCCTTATTTAGCACCTACACCTTATCGTGGAAAACGAAATGAAAGTGCTTATGTAGATTTAGTGGCTCGGAAATTAGCAGAGGTAAAAAAGGTGAATTTGGAAGAAATTGTATCAGTTACAAGTCAAAATGCACTGAAATTGTTCAAGCATTCCATATAATCTAGTTTTTAATCAATCTTAATCCGTATTTTTTTTTGAATTATTAGTTTTATTTACAATTTTTGTGACTCTATCTTTTTAAACAAGATCCATAAGAGGATTTTTTAATATAATTTTAGGGCTCGACCCACGGGAAATTGGAGAGGTGGCCGAGTGGTCGAAGGCGCACGCCTGGAAAGTGTGTATACCCCACAAGGGTATCGAGGGTTCGAATCCCTCTCTCTCCGCGAAATTGAAATCTATTTAATCGTTAACCAAAATAACTCGTAAACCTTATAGCATTATGAGAAAATTACTAGCTTTATTCCTAATCTTAGGCCTTTGTTTGATAACAACTGACTATGCAATTGCCCAAGATAATTCTGGAGAAACCACGACTACATCCACTTCTGCAGGAGCAGACGATGGAGAAACCACAGATTTTGGACACCAAGTACTCAAAGAATACTTTATTCAAGGGGGCTGGGGATTCATGTCTTGTGTATTAATTTGTTTAATTTTAGGACTAGCTTTCTGTATAGAAAGAATTATTACCCTAAACTTAGCAACCACCAACACTGATAAGTTATTAAAGAACATCGACAACGCCTTGAAAGATGGCGATGTAGAACAAGCCAAAGAAATTTGTAAGTCTACACAAGGACCAACGGCTAGTATTCTTTATGAAGGACTTAAACGACACAATGAAGGAATTGATGCTGTTGAAAAAGCAGTAGTTTCTTATGGAGCTGTACAAATGGGTCTTTTAGAAAAAGGTCTTGTTTGGATTTCTCTATTCATTGCCATTGCACCGATGTTAGGATTCATGGGTACGGTAATTGGTATGATCCAAGCCTTTGATAAGATTGCTGAAGTTGGAGATATCTCTCCATCTGTAGTAGCAGGAGGTATTAAAGTAGCCCTTTTGACTACAGTATTCGGTTTGATTGCGGCAATTATCCTTCAAGTATTTTACAACTACATCGTGTCTAAAATCGATGGCATTGTAAATAAAATGGAAGAGTCTTCTATTTCTTTAGTAGACATCATGGTAGAAAATAATATCGTTAAAACTAACGCCTAATTCTTATGTATAACTTTTTAAGTAAAAACGGACAAACTCTCGCGTTTGTAGGCGGAGGCTTGATTGCTATCTTGACGGTATTTATTGCCATGTCAGGTATCGGTAAGCTTGATAACCCTACTGATGAAGTGTTGTTTTCAAAAGGAATGTTCGACTTCGGTCTTTATGGAGCATACTTCCTTTTCTTTCTTGCTGCTGCTGCAGCTATTATCCTTCCTTTAATTCATATTGCAGGAAATCCTAAAGGAGCTGTCAAAGGTTTAATTGGAGTAGGTGTATTATTAGTGATCTTTTTTATCGCTTATTCTATGTCTAGCGGAGAAGTTACTGAAACCATGAGAATTTGGAAAGTATCTTCAGGTACAGGTAAATTCATTGGAGGCGCTATTGCTACTTCAATTATCTTGTTCTTTATTGCTATCGCTTCAGCTCTTGTATTTTCTGTATTAGGAATTTTAAAAAATAGATAATTATGGGAAGGGAAAGACAACAACCTGAGATTAATGCCAGTTCAATGGCGGATATCGCATTCCTGTTACTTATCTTCTTCTTGGTAACTACTACCATTGATGTAGATAAAGGTATTCGGGTTTTGCTTCCACCTTGGTCTGATGAACCACCTGAAACGCAAAAACTAAAAACTAGAAACGTGTTTTCTGTTATGGTTAATGCAAACGATGAATTGCTTGTTAGAGGGGAACCTATGGAACTTAAAGATCTTCGTGAAAAAACAGCGGAGTTTATCTCTAATCCAGAAAAACGAGAGGATCTCGCGGAAAAACCAACTAAAGCAATTATCTCTTTGAAAAATGATAGAGGAACTTCTTATGAAGCTTATCTAGCCGTTTATAATGAACTTAAAGCTGGATATAATGACTTATGGAACGCAGAAGCAGATAAACGATTTGGTCTTAAATATGAAGATCTTGATATCGCAGATCGGAAAAAACTTCGCGCTGATATTCCATTAGTAATTTCTGAAGCAGAACCTACTTCTTTCGGAGAAGAGAAATAAGTGTTTCTTTTATATAAACCTTAGCTTATTATGTCAAAGTTTAAGAAAAAACGCGGAAAAACAACTCCCGCAATATCAACAGCCTCCTTACCGGATATCATCTTTATCCTGCTGTTCTTCTTTATGGTAGTTACCGTAATGAAAAACTCAGAACTTAAGGTAGATGTGAGTGTTCCTGAAGCTACAGAAATTCAAAAACTAGTGAAAAAATCATTGGTGAGTTATCTGTACATTGGACGGCCTATGAAAAATTATCAAAGTGTTTATGGTACTGCACCTCGATTACAACTCAACGATAAATTTGCAACCATTGATGATATTCCTCTTTTCTTAGAAAAAGAAAAATTGGATATCCAAGAACAATTACAACCCTTGATGACCGCGTCATTGCGTGTAGATAGGGATGTAACTATGGGAATCGTTTCTGATGTGAAAACTAAATTGCGTAAATCGGGTCAGCTAAAAGTGAACTATTCTGCAAGGAAACGTGCACAAGCACTCAAGTAATTTTCTCAATAAATTATAAAAGCCACTTTTTTCGAAAAGTGGCTTTTTTTATACACCAAAATGTAGATTAAACGCATCTATCATAATATAAACGCCAACCTGCCATACCTCTTTTTATTATTTATTCTCCAACTGGAGAACTTAAATCATATCACATGGCAAAGAATAAAAAAAACGAAGCGGGCTTCAACGCAAGCTCTATGGCCGATGTTGCCTTCCTCCTACTCATCTTCTTTCTAGTCGCAACTACTATTGATATCGAGAAAGGAATTTCCGTAATCTTGCCTCCTTATTGTGAAGGTTGTGAAGAACCCAATCCTCCATCTAAACGGAATACTTTTTTCGTAAAAATAAATACACAAGATCAATTACTCGTTAGAGGGAATGAACTCGATTTAGCTCAACTAAAAGATCGAACCAAGGAATTTATTCTCAACCCAACAAAAAATAAAAACTTATCTAAAAGCCCTCGACATGCTTTAATCGCTCTTCAAAATGATCGAGGAACTTCCTACGAAATGTATCTCGCAGTATACAACGAACTCAAAGCCGCATACAGCGAACTCTGGGAAGATAAAGCACGACAACTTTTTGGGATCGCCTATAACGATTTACCCAGAGCAAAGAAAAAGATTATCCGAAAAGAAATTCCATTGGTAATATCAGAGTCAGAACCTACAAATTATCAAGCATTGAAATAAACTAGAGGCTTTAGATTAGAAAATAAGTCGCTACTCATCATACTTCATATTCATTATTTGAGATCCAATAATATCGATCTCCATTATTTAACTAGACGCTATTGATTGTTATTTCAATAGAGTCTTACTAAAACAGAATAAGTATGTTGACCTTAAAACGCAATGACAAAAATCGATTCCCACAAGTATCTACGGCTTCATTACCAGATATTATCTTTATTCTGCTGTTCTTCTTTATGGTAGTTACCGTAATGCGATCTAAACCCTTAAAGTTAGAAATTACAAAACCGAACATTCAAGATCCCCAAAATGCAAAGGATAGAAAATTGATGGCTTACATCTATGTAGGGGCAACAAATAAAAGCAGTAAAGATTATAAAATTCAAATTGATGATGCTTTCGCTAAAATAGAAGACATTCGCCCTTTTGTAGATAGACAAAAAGAAAAATTGCCTATAGAACTTAAAGAACGATTTACCATATCTCTACGAATAGATAAAGCCGTTGAAATGGGAATCGTAGAGGACATAAAAGTGGCTCTGCGCAAAAGCAAACAGCAACGCATCATTTATTCCGCAAATCCGAAATTAGAAAATTAAGCACTCATTGCACGACGAGGCATCTGTAACATTTCATCGGTTATTCTACTAAAGGAATAACCCAATTTACTATAGTGTTCAAGCACTTCGGGTAATACATGTTGTAATTTATCCCAGGCTTTTAAACTATCATGAAATACCACCACAGATCCTTGTTGTGCATTATGTGTTACATTACGTACACAATCAGAAACCGAAATTCGAGCATCAAAATCGCCACTCAATACATCCCACATGATGATTTGATAATCTTCTTGAAGCATCTGGGCTTGACTACGTTTTATACGGCCATAAGGTGGTCGAAAAATATTCGATTCGACTAAGTCCGCACAACGTTGCACATTTTGACAATACGGACGATCACTGCTCGACCAACCATTAAAATGATTGTAGGTGTGATTCCCTACAGAATGGCCAGCATCGACAACCTGTTTAAAAACATCTGGATGTTTTCTCACATTATCGCCTACACAGAAAAATGTAGCTTTTGCATTGTATTGGGCTAAGATGTTTAAAACAAATGGGGTCACTTCTGGAATGGGACCATCATCAAAAGTTAGAAAAATGACCTTCTTTTTAGTCTTTATCTTCCAGGTAAACCTAGAAAATAATTTTTGTATTATTTTAGGTGTTTTTACAAAGTACATGGTCAGGTTTTTGGATTTGGTTTAAAAATGTGGTTCAGGGGGGGGAGATTACATGTAAATTACTTTATTTAACCTCAAAAATTATACCTAATTTAAAATTTTATTAGCTAAAAAATAAGAGATACCAAATTTTTTACATAAATATTAACCTAAATGCTATCGTATTAAAATTTTATATCATATTTGATCTCGATTTCCAATAAGTAAAACAAAAAAAACGATTCTTTTCTAAACAAACTCTTTATTTTACTTTACTTTTGAAACGAGTTTTATACAACTTGCGTTATCATCATAACGTAATTATATTTCGAATAAAAAATTAAAAATGAATTCTACTGTTCGCGTTCGGTTTGCGCCTAGTCCAACTGGACCACTTCACATTGGTGGTGTACGTACTGCCCTGTATACTTTTTTGTATGCTAGAAAACATCAAGGAACCTTTATTTTACGTATCGAAGATACCGACCAAGGTCGATATGTGCCTGGCGCAGAGGATTATATCAAAGAAGCCCTCGATTGGCTAAATATCCAACCCGATGAAGGACCTGAAATAGGTGGAGATCTAGGTCCATATCGACAGTCTGAACGAAAAGCAATTTACAAGAAATATGCCGATGAAATCATCGCTAAAGGCAATGCTTATTTCGCTTTTGATACCCCAGAGGACCTTGGCGCTTTGCGTAAAGAAGCTGAAGCGAATAAAGAGAATTTTAAATACGATGCCTCTACTCGAATGTCTTTGAAAAATTCATTGAGCCTCTCACCAGATGAAGTTCAAAACCTAATGGATCAAGAGGCTCCATACGTTATCCGACTAAAAGTAAACCCCAATGAAGAAGTGGTGTTTCAAGATTTAGTGCGCGAAGAAGTACGTTGGAGTACCAATGAGTTAGATGACAAAGTATTGATGAAAGCAGATGGTATGCCAACCTATCATTTTGCAAATATTGTAGATGATCATTTAATGAAAGTTTCTCACGTTATTCGTGGGGAAGAATGGCTTTCAAGTACCCCCGTGCATGTGCTTTTATATCGTGCTATGGGATGGGAAGATACCATGCCCGAATTCTGCCATTTACCGCTTATCTTAAAACCTGTTGGAAAAGGAAAATTAAGTAAACGAGACGGCGCAAAATTTGGATTTCCTGTGTTTCCGCTAGATTGGGTTGACCCAAAAACGGGAGAAGAAGTAACGGGTTTTCGTGAAAAAGGTTTTGAAGCGGAAGCATTACTCAATTTCTTAGCTTTAGTGGGATGGAATCCTGGAGATAATGAAGAAGTTATGGATATCAACACCATGATTGAAAAATTCTCTATTGATCGAGTAAGTAAATCAGGTGGACGATTTGATTATGATAAAGCCAAATGGTTTAATGCACAATACGTGCAACAAGGGGATGAGGAAGATTTAGCAACAAAATTAAAACCATTAGCCGCACAAAAAGGATATGAAGTAAGTGATGATTTTCTTAAAGGATTTGTACAATTGATGAAAACTCGCGTAACATTTGTCAACGAATTCCTAGACGAAGGGTATTACTTTTTCGAAGAGGTAAAAGCTTATGATGAGAAAAATTTGCGGAAAAAATGGAAGGAAGATAAACGAGCTAAATTTGACCTCCTGTACCAGCGTTTAGATCGCATAAATAACTTCACAGAAGAAGTGGTAGAAACAGAGGTGAAAGCTTTTTTACAAGAAGAAGAATTAGGCTTTGGTGCCGTATTGCCCATACTACGAATTGGACTTTCTGGAACCTTAAAAGGACCTTCTGTATTTGGTATGATGGAGTTGTTGGGAAAAGAAAAGACCCTCAATCGATTAAAGAAAGCTTATGCGGATTTTGACAAACTCCTTCAAAATGTTTAACTTCAAGAACAATTAACAAATCATGGCAAAGAAAAACGACGATAAAGACAAGGAAAAAGATCCGCAAATGAATGAAGATCTTAAAGGATTTGAAATTGGAATCAACGAATTCGGAGAAATTGTGAGTACCCTTAGTGTAGATAAACTCAATAATTTTCTGGATAAAAACGTGGAAGATAAAAAATTGAAAAACCAAGTTGATGATGAACCGCTAGACGAAGAAAAAGAAGAGGAAGACGATTCTTTATTCGGAAAAGAATAAACTAGCAAATACCAAAATCAATTGGGCGTTGAGAAAAATCCTTGTGCTTTTATTCAATATATTCGTGCATGAAGTTTCAAATTTGTACGCTGCTACTCGTATTTTCCTGCCTTTACCTAAAGGCATGGCAAGGTCCCGTGATGCCCAAAACGTACATTGATGATCCTGGAAATTGCATTGCTGATGCAGGAAAAGATCAAAATATTTGCAACCAAACTTCTACATCCATCCATGCCAAAGTCCCCAATAAAAGTCGAAAAATAGGGGAGTGGACTCAAAGCAAATCGCAAGCAGAACTCGGAGTCAAAATCGAAGATCCAAAAATGCCAGAGACTATGGTGTTTGGATTAGAACCAGATCAAACGTATGAATTTATTTGGACACTATCCAATCCCCTTTGTCGGAATCAAGCATTTGATGAAGTAAAAATTACAAATCATTCCACCCCAACGGAAATCGCCTTTGCAGGAGAAAATCAAATAAGTTGTGGTAGTAATACCGTATTGCTTAATGCGGACGCTCCACAATCAGGTCAAGGTCTTTGGTCGACCAACAATCAAAAAATAGAATTGGAGGAAGCCCATTTGTCAAATGCGCTCGTCATGGGCTTAAGCCCTGGAGAAAATACTTTGTATTGGTCGCTTTCGAGTACCTATTGTACTTCTTATAGCGTAGATTCTGTTACCATTTTCTACGAACCTGCTCCAGAAAAGAAATCCTTGAATTTTACGATTGCTAAAGATCAATCATTACCTATTTCACTAAATGAAGTGCAAAAGGCTTCAGATATGGTATTGCCTCATATTGAAATCAAAGAACCTCCCGCATTTGGTGATTTAAATTCATTAGGAGATGATTTTATTTACGAACCCATCAAAGAATTTGTAGGATTTGATCAATTAACTTTCCAAGCGTGTAGTGAAAAATGCCCCGATCTATGTGCAGAAACCGAATGGGTGATTCAAATCAATGATGCCCTTGATTGCTTTATCCCTCAAGTAATTACTCCAAATGGAGATGGCGCAAATGATCGATTAGAAATTGATTGTATCCACGAATTTCCCAATGCAGAACTGATGATTTTTAATAGTATGGGGGAAAAAATATTCCAACAAAAATCGTATCAGAATGATTGGAACGGACTTTATAAAGGAAAAGAATTGCCTACAGGCACATATTTATATATTTTAAATTTGAACAATACAACCAATGACGTCATTCAAGGCTTCTTTATGATACATAGATCTTAATCCATGAAACAAATTTTATTTAGCATATTTCTTTTTACTTACTCGATTTCAATGTCGGGACAGCTTGAAATGGCTAAACATAACCTGTTATATCATAAACTGGCCATCAATCCAGCCTATGCTGGCGCAGAAGATGTCTTGGCCTTCTCTGCCGCTTACCAAAGCAATTGGTCAAATTTTGAAGGTGCGCCATCTACAAAAATATTTAATGCGCATAGTCCTTTTCCTAGCAAACATGTTTCCATCGGTTTGCACACTCAATTTGGACAATTAGGGGCTACCCAATTTTGGGAAATCAATTTGTCTTATAACTATAGAATTAGCCTTGGAAAAGGAATCATGAGCTTTGGGGTCAACACCGTAACCGAATCTTATCGAATCAATTACTCAGGCCTTGCCGCAGCTAATTATGCAGATTTAGAATTACCACAATTTAATGCCTCTTATTATCTTTCTAATTATGGTACTGGGGTATATTATCGTACGGCCTCTTACTTTTTGGGCTTGTCCATTCCTAAACTCATTGATCGAAGTAAGGCCATTGAAGATAACTACATTATGGATTTAATGCGTGATGATTATCGAACGACCTATTTGATGGCTGGTGGGGTACTACCTGTCCATCCCAAAGTAAAAATTGGTGCTTCTTTCCTCACTGGCTTTGGCCGAAATGGAACCTTTGAAAATACGACACATCTCTACGGAATTTTCTTTAATACGCTTTGGCTTGGGATTACCCATAACACAGACGGCATGGTAGAAGGTATGGTACAAATCGAAGTTTCTCCACGTATTCGTATAGGTTTCGGCCAAAATTTCAAAACAGGCTCTCTTCGAAATTATCATGATGGTAAATTTAATCTGATGGCCAATTATCGTTTTGTCCCTAGTCACCAACATCCAACTCAAAAATCTTTTTTATTTTAAAATGAAAATATATTGGGCGGCAAATCCTTGCTATTCGCTTGTATCAGCCACTCTAGCCAGATTTTCTGCATAGTCATCCCTAGTCTTCGCTAAGGCTCAGCCGTCGGGTTTCCTTGCATCAATATCTGTCTATAGCACCTGATATCGCTGCTATCAAGGCCGCAGTTTTCCGCTTTTCGAAAAAAATAATTGTTTACTTTAACTTCTGGTGCAACTAAACCATATTTGTACTGTCTTTAAAACGTATTTAGCTTGATCAACACCAAACACAGTTAGAAATTACAAAAGCATTTTGAAATACACGGAGATACATCGCGACATTGTGGAAGCTTGTAAGGCCAAAGATCCTAGAGCGCAAAAACGACTTTATGAATTGTACGCAGCAGCGATGTACAACATTTGTTTACGCATGCTAAATAATACACACGACGCAGAAGACATTTTACAAAATTCATTTATTGATGTATTTTCAAAATTACATTACTTCCGATTTGATTCTTCCATTGGCGCCTGGATTAAACGAATTGTAGTAAACAATTGCATCAATTACTTGAAAAAGCGAAAATTAAATTTATTTGATACCGATGAACAGATCGAAGGAGAACAAATTTCTTCTTATGTGGAACAAGATCAAGAAGCCGTTTTGAATGTAGAAAAAATCAAATCAGCAATGACTCAACTTCCCGATGGATATCGAATCGTCTTTTCTCTTTATTTATTGGAAGGATACGATCATAAAGAAATCGCTTCGATCTTAAACGTAAGTGAATCGACTTCAAAATCACAATTTAATCGAGCAAAGAAAAAATTAAGAGCAATCATTTTATCAGAAGAAAATAATTCGACCAATGCAAGACCAGCTTGAAGATTTTGTACGGAAAAACCAAGATGCCTTTAATCAGGCTGTCCCAGACTCGAAACTTTGGGATGGGGTAGAAAAGGCCATCCAAGAACCACCTAAAGTGAGAAAACTTTGGAAGGTGACGAAGTTTGCCGCGGCCGTTTTGTTTCTCTTGTTAGTGGGTGTAGTGGTAGGTATGTATCTGGCAAATCAACAAATGTCAAATCAACAAGCAGAATATAATTTGCCTGAAGATTATAAAGAAACCCAAGTTTACTACACACAAAAAATAAATTTGAGTTTGAAAAAACTCGAAAATTATCAACGAGATGAAACATTGGAAAAAGATCTTCAAGAATTAGATCAGTATGAAAAAGAGCTAAAAAAAGCATTAAAAGAATCCACTAATAAAGAACCTATTGTTCAAGCCATGATTGAAAATTATCAAACTAAAATTCAAATTTTAGAACGGGTCATTGAACGATTAGACCGGCAACCGGTAAACCATAAAAAAGTTAAAAATGAAGGTATACAATTATAAAATCATCCTCTTTATTATTTGCTGTTTTGCTACCTTACAAAGCAAAGCTGCGCACGATAAAGAATACACCAAAGTAATTAAAAAATACTTTGACATGAATGCAGATGGTACACTCGAAATCCAAAATATGCATGGAGATATTGAAGTAAATATGTGGGATAAAAACGAAGTGAAATTTGAAATAACCATCTCCGCTGATGCGCGTTCAGAATCTAAAGCAGACGATATTTTTGATCGAATCGAAATTGATTTTTCCACAGATAAAAATTATATTATTGCAGAAACGGAATATTCTAAAAATAGAAAATGGGGGATGACTTGGGATTGGCCTTGGAATTGGGAAGATGCCTCTAGTCCTTCTGCTAAATTTGAAATTGATTATGTGGTCCACGTGCCTAGCCAAGCAGCTATAAAAATTGAAAACAAATTTGGAGATGTGTCTTTAGGCGAAATTAAACAAGATGCAGAAATCGAAATGAAGTTTGGAAATCTAAAAATGGAAGATATACAAGGTCAGTTGGACTTAACACTCAGTCATGGAAATATTTCATATACCAATTCTAAAAAGACGAGAATCAATTTAAATCATGCAAGCCTTCGAGCAAAAAAGATGGAAGATCTTGAAATCGAAAGTCAGTTTTCTCAAATTTATGTAGATGAAGTGGGCGATGTACGTTCTGAATCTCGAAATGACCGTTATGACATCGGTTTGGCCAAAGTCATCAAAAATCATGGACGATATGATGATTTCATTATTGGAACCTTAGATAAGGCCGATCTTGATGGAAAATATAGCGATTTTCGAATTGAAAAATTATTGAGGAATGGAGAGTTCGAAATAGATCATGGGGATTTAATCATTCGAAATGTTGCTTCGAATTTTGATGAAATTAATATAAAAGGAGATCATGCCACGATTGATGTGCGACTAGAAGGTAAAAATTACTCTCTTGATATTGACGCAGAAAACACCACCGTTTCTTATCCTACCGAAGGCTTAACCGTAGAAGATGAATTTAGCGATGAAGATAAATTTAGACTTCGAGGTCAATTGGGTAATAGCGGGAAAGGAAAAATTCGAATCCGCACCGAATATGGCCGTGTTGACGTCGATTAATTTTTTCGAAGTAATAAAAATAAACACTCGATACAGAACACCAAAATTGTAAATAGGGTTATGCTACTATGGTAGAATAACTAGTGAGAGTGCCACGTTTCCTTAACATAATTAGGAACGTGGTTTTTTTGTGTAGTAGATTACCTTCCACAATCGCATAGAAAACCATCGTTTTTTCTTATTTTGTCAACAGATCAAATTAAACAGACCTATGCGGATTAAATTTTGTGGTGCAGCGCGAGTAGTTACAGGAAGTTGTCATTTATTGACTTTAGACAATGGGATGAAAATATTAATGGATTGTGGTTTGTATCAAGGCCGCGATAAGGATATGGAAGATTTTAATGCTTCTTTCCCATTCGATCCTAAAACCATTGATATTATGGTGCTGTCACATGCACATATTGACCATACAGGGCGAATACCTAAATTGGTGAAAGATGGATTTGATGGCGATATATTATGTACACATGCTACGCGAAGTCTTGCAGGAATTTTACTTCAAGATAGCGCACGTATTCAAGAACGGGATGCCTCATACCACAATAAAAAGTTTTCGCACCTTGGAAAAAAGACAGCTTTATACAATAGAAAAGACGCAAGAAAAGCCTTAGATAATTTTATCGGATTAAGCTATGATCGTTGGCATTTTGTCTGTGATGGGGTACGTTTATTGTTTAAAGATGCAGGCCACCTTTTAGGAAGTGCAAGCATTACATTGGAAATTACAGAAGTAGGAAAAGAGCCTGTTTTATTTGGGTTTACAGGAGATGTAGGCCGACCGAATCGACCAATTTTGAGAAATCCAATCCAAATGCCTGAAGTAGATTATTTGATTTGTGAGTCTACCTATGGTAATCGGGATCATGTGGATTCGATAGATGAGACGGATCGTTTTATGCGTATCATTACTCAAACTTGTATTGAAAATAAAGGAAAATTATTGATTCCTGCATTTAGTATTGGACGAACACAAGAAATCGTTTATATGCTTGATCGCTTAGAAACGGCTGGTGTTTTACCTCACGTTCCCGTTTATGTAGATAGTCCTCTTGCGGTGAATGCTACGCAAATATTTGGGGCACATCAGGAATGTTTTGATGAAGAACTTAGCGAGTATTTACTTCTTGATCCCAATCCTTTTGGCTTTAGTAATTTAAATTATATTCGAAAGAAAGAAAAGTCGAAACGATTAAACAAATCTAAAGAGGGATGTATCATTGTAAGTTCTTCTGGTATGATGAATGCAGGCCGGAGTAAACACCATTTGTACAATAGCATTGATGATGCGAAAAATGCAGTGATGTTGGTCGGTTATTGTGCGCCACACACTCCTGGAGGAAAATTAAAACGAGGAGCTAAAACAGTAGATCTTTTTGGAAAATCTTGTCCTGTAAACTTAGATGTACATGTTATGGATTCTATTTCTGGACATGGTGATCGTCATGAAATCAAATGGTTTATAAATAACCAACAGAAATTGAAAAAGATCTTTTTGGTACATGGAGAATATGATAGTCAATTTGCATTCAAGTCCTTTTTAGAAGACGCAGGTATGAAAAACATAGAAATTCCAAGTCTAAATCAAGAATTTGAGCTATAATATAAATAAATTCATTTCTAAGCCTTACTAACTAAGGCCTATTACCTTAGGTATTAGATATTTCCCTACTTTTTTGTCAAATTCCTTACCATTAGGAAAAGGGATTTTTCGTATCTTCGATTTCGGCATTTTTTTTGCTGATATTCAGCGAGTTTTGATGTGCAAGTTTAACCCAAATTTTCTTCATATGTATGTGATTCAACGCAGTTTTTGGTTATTTATAGGGCTAGTTTTATTATGGTCTGGATGCAAAAAGTTTAATGCAGATGGAGTAAGTGTAGATAATTGGTCTCCTGATGTGGCTGCACCTCTTTTTACTACTTCCGTAACTGTGGAAGATTTACTAGAAAGCTATAAAGAAGAAGGGGCGAGTATTGAAGAAGATATGTCGGGACGTTTGACATTGGTTTATACAAATGAAGGATATTCAGTAGATTTAGCCGAATTATTTGAAGTGATTCCCAATATCGAATTTCCGCTTCCAGATAATGTATTTCCTTTTCCTTATGAATTGCCCAATAATATTGATATTCACTTCATCAATATCAAATCTGGAATTATCAATTACGAAATTCTTTCTCCATTTTTTCAACAACTAAATGTGACGTTAAGGATTCCACAGATTGCTAAAGATGGAATTATCTTTGAAGAAACCTTTCCCGTTGGCTTTTTGCAAAATAATGGTTCATTCGATGTATCAGATTACGTACTCACTCCAACAAATGATACTTTATTTTTAGAGTATGAAGCTTATGATGCAAGCAATGGAGATACGATGGATTTGGATGGTTTAGTGGGACTAGAATTTTTAGACCTTAAACATAGTTATGCACAAGGTTATTTAGGAATGGGTACATACGAGACGCCAAGAGATACGATTGAAGTAGATTTTTTCGATTATTTTAGTTCAGGTACCGTATTTTTTGAAGAGCCGAGTTTAGAAGTGAAAATTAAAAATTCCTTTGGATTTCCTGTTCGAATGTTGTTTAATATTCTTCAAGCCGAAACAAGCGATGGCAATGTAATTCCTTTAGCAAATGCACAATTAGCGGATGGCATTGATTTTAATTATCCAACACTCTCTGAAGTAGGGCAGACTAAAGAGACTTCTTTTGTTATCGACCAAAATAATTCCAATTTAGAAAATATGATTGGACAGCCCATTCGGTATTTAGATTATGAAGTAGAGCCAGTGGCCAACCCATTAGGAGATACTTCGATCATTGGTTTTTTAACCGACACCAGTGCATTTTCTGTCGATGTAGAATTACAACTTCCATTATATGGTAGAGCACAAAATTTTGCGTTTACCGATACCTTTGATGTAGACTTTTCGGAGTTAGATTTTGTGAATTCTGCTACATTGAAATTGGTGACAGAAAATGGTTTTCCAATGGATGTGTATATGCAATTAGCTTTCTTAGATGAAGATGGGGTGGTGATTGATGAAATTTTAAATCCCTTTAATCATGTGATGACTGCCGCGCCAGTAGATGGTGATGGAAGAACCATCTCAACTAGTCGCAAAGAAACTTTTGCCCCAATTGAAGATTTACGATTTAGAGCATTGCGCAATCAAGCAAAATTTGTAGTTTTGCAGGGCAAATTTTCAACCACTATGGAAGGAACAGAATCTATCCGTGTGTATAAAGATTATGAAGTAACCGCAAAGTTGGGAATCATTGCAAATGTAGATCCACTTTAATCCAATATATTACCCTACCCATAAATTGGGAAGGGCCTTGTTTAACCTCTTTTCATTGGGAAGTTTTGTGAAAACTTCTTTAAGAAACACCTTGTGTTTAAGGCCTAACCTGTATTTTTTTAGCATAAATAATGCAGCTATGAATTTTAAATCCGCAATTTTTTATTTTTTTATTATCCTTTTTATTAGTAGTTGTGGGCGTTTTGAGAATGGCGTAAATGTCGATTCTTGGAACCCTGAACTTGCCGCTCCTTTGGCCTATTCTTCTGTTGGAGTGGAAGATATTCTTGAAAATTTCAACGAAGATGGAAATATCTTAATTGATCCTGATAACCTTATTCGCTTGATTTATAAAAGTGAATTCTATGAAGTAGGTTCAGCTGATGTTTTAGAAATTATTCCAAGCAATACGTTTATTCTTACCGATACGATTCGAAAATACGTATTGACGAATAGTGCTAATTTACGTATTGATAAAATCAAATTGAAAGAAGGTAATTTGTTTTACCAGATCGGTTGGTTTGGTGGAGGTATCGTAGATGTCAATTTACGGGTACTTGAATCTTATGATGATGAAGGAAATAGCTTTGAAACAGATATTGTCGTCAATGGCTTACTTAATCAAGGGCTAATTGATATTAGAGGATATGAGATGCGACCAGATAACGATACAGTGACCTTTATTTATGATGCACGTAAACGATCAGATGGAAGTAAAGTGATTTTCAATAATACTTTTTCTTTACAGTTTCAAGATATCGTGTCTACCTTTGCTCAAGGTTATTTAGGCCCTGCGCCTTATCCTTCGACAAGAGATAGTATTGCAATTGATATTTTTGATTTCATTAAAGAAGGCTCCATTTCTTTTGAGAATCCTACCGTACAATGGCGGGTGCAAAATTCATTTGGTTTTCCCATTCGAGCGGGTGTTGATTTCTTGAATGCCGTTAGAAGAGACGGTGGAGTAATTCCTTTAGGAAATTTAGATTTACAAAATGGGGTGAATTTTAATTATCCTTCTTTATCTGAAATTGGTCAAACGAAAGAGACCTATTATGAATTTAATGCCGAGAATTCGAATGTAGAAGACATCATTGGTCAACCCATTGAATTGGTTGATTATAAAGTAAACCCTTGGGCTAATCCTGATGGAGATGAAACCATTACCGGTTTCCTAACCGATAGTAGTTCCATCGGATTTGATGTAACAGTTGATCTTCCTTTCTATGGAAAAGCGAATGGTTTTACAGTAGCAGATACCTTTGATTTTGATCTTACTTCAATGGATGTAGATATTGTAGATCATGCTACTTTAAAAGTCGTTTCAGAAAATGGTTTTCCTACAGATATTGATGTACAATTTTACTTTCTTAATGAAGATAATGTGATCTTTGATTCGCTCTATACTCCTGCAGCTCGAGTATTTAAAGCGGCACCAATTGACAATAATGGTTATGTAACAGAAAAAGCAGTGGCCATCACCGAAACGTATTTTGATTCTAGTCGATGGAAACGATTATTTAATAATGCCAAAAGCGCCATTGCAGAAACAAAGGTCACCTCATTAAACAATGGAGATACTTCTGTAGGCATTTATACCGATTATAAAATGGATTTTAGAATGGGTATGATTGCGGGCATAGATCCTGAATAATGACCTTGGTAAACCAATTTAAAAAACAAACTAATTATATAAATCTTATGAATTTTAAATTCCCTTTTATTTTGCTTTCTCTATGTCTGTTTACCTTTTTAGCTAAAGGACAACAGGAGCTAGGTTTGCATTTTATGAAAGAAATTGGACAAAGCAATTTTACTAATCCTGCGTATTTCTCCGATCATAAATTAAATATCAATTTAACTTCTCCATACCTTAATTTTTATCATTCTGGTTTTACCGTTAATGATGTTATTCAAGAAATTCCAGGTACAGATTCGCTTCGCTTAGATTTTGATAATGCGCTTGCTGAAATGGAGGATGATAATTCTTTATTTCTAAATTTTAATCTCGATCTTGCTCAAGTAAGTTTCCAAATTAAAAATTTACAATTGATGGCTTCTGGAGCCATTAAATCACAAGCTTATATGAACTATTCCAAAACATTAGTAGATGTAGCTTGGAATGGAAATGCTGGTTATATCGGAGAAGAAATTGCTTTAGCTCCAGACTTTCAAGCCATGAGTTATTTAGAAATTGGTATTGGTGCGGCTTATCGTTTTGCAGATAAAGTTTCTGTAGGCGCCAAACTTAAATACCTCTCTGGTTTAGGTAACTTTTCCGCAGATATGGATACCCGAAATATTTCACTTTATACAGATCCTGATATTTATCAAATTACTGCAAACGCCAACTATTTAATCCAGTCCGCAGGATACCCTGAATTAGATTCTGTATTTAATGTGATTGGTTCAGATCCTTTCAAATTGTTTTCTAAAAATGGCGGAGGAAATAGTGGATTTGCTGTAGACTTAGGTGTTGATTTCCAAATCACCGATAAGTTAAATGTATCTGCAAGTCTTATTGACATGGGAGAAATTAAATGGAAAAATAAAGTAAACAATTATCGAGTTCAAGGAACTTACACATATGACGGTATTGATATAGGACCACTTATCTCTGGAGATACTTTGGGTATTGAATCTATAGGAGATACCTTGTCGGAAGCCTTTGATATTAAATTAGACAAAGCTGCGAATAGTTTTTCTACAAAATTACCTACTAAGTTTTACTTAAGTGCTTCTTATGATGTACTCGATATGTTAAACGTAGGAATCATGGGTTATGGTGAGTCTTATCGAGGATCTGTTCATCCAGCAGTTGCATTAAGTGGCCGAGTACGTCTTGGTAAATTGGTACATCTTGGCTTGATTTATTCTTATCGTAATTATAGCTTTACAAACCTTGGACTGAATGGTACACTTAAAGTTGGCCCTGTTCAAGCATTCCTTGCTACCGATAATGTGTTTCCTTTATTCAAGCCTTTTGATAGCAGAAATTTTAACCTTAGAGGTGGACTGAATATTGTTTTATTTAAAAATAAAGACAAGAAGAAAATCGAACCTG